>JAOUKT010000116.1 GCA_029882395.1 Gammaproteobacteria bacterium | reverse complement strand
GATCCGCTTTCATAACGGCCTGGCGTCCGGAAATTTTCCGAATCAAGCCGTTTAAATGAAGCTCTAAATCAGTACCCGGATCATCCAGATCGAACTTGTCAACGTTAGTGGCATAGCTATAGCTAACAAAATCATCACCAGCAGAGGCCTCAGGAGTAACAGGCACACCCAGCTCAGACACATACTGGATGTAACCGAGATTGTAATTTGTTACACGGTAATAAGTACCACCAGCCTGTTCGTTGCTACCGTCATATTCAGGAATAACCACACCGTCCAGTTCAACAACAATCGGGTTTTCAGCTGCACCAATCGCAGTGCCTTTGATGTCGCGTTCCTGGTGAGGGCGAACAATAGGAAACTGTGCCGTTTTAACAATTGACTTAGCACCTGACAGCTGAGCCGCCAAATTTTCATCAGCAATGGCAGCCGCACCGTAAGCATCAGCAGAGCGTTGCAGCTCATTACAGATACGGCGAACAATCAGCTCGCGCATAAAGGTAGCATTGCTTTCAACGTTACGCGCATAGGCATTCCAGTCGATGGCAGATGACGCGGTAAAGTGCATCACCTCATTGGATATCAAGAACGCCAGTTTCATCGGCTTGATATAAGCCATGTCCATTTCTTGCTTAATGCTGGCACGGGGTATCGGCTGCCCTTCGTAAACAATGCCGTCATTATTCACGGCACTGACATCACGTGTTTCATACGGGATCTGGGTAACAAGAGTGGCGGACGGATCCGTTAAGGTCTGTATCAATTCGAGCACACGGTTGTCTGATAAAGCCTCACGTATAACCGTACGCTGAAAACCAACGGGTAAATTGGTATCGACAATGCCCGTGCTTTCACCGGCTAAAATCTTTGACTCAGCCAGCAAACGAGGCATGTGCTGTTGATCAAAAACAGCTAAAACAGCATCGACAAAACCCGTGACTTTTTCAGACAGTTTTAACTCGCCCAGCGCATGAGAATTAGAACCACGCAGGCCAACTAAAATGCCTTCCTGCAGCGATTTGACGCCATTAGTCTCATCAACCGTTACATGAACAACACCAGCCGCACCAGGCAAACCAACCTGTGACAGCTGTTTTTGAACCGCCATGTTATTACCAACAGCAATCTGGTTTTCTGCCAGCTTAGTAACCTGCTCAGACGTCATGTCTGCAGTGATCATGTCGGCCGCTGACTTAAGCAACGTAATCTGATCTTCAGCCAGTGATTTCAGTGACTCAGCACCATCGATGGCGTCGTTAAAAACTTTAAGATTGGCGTCTTTACCTTCCGCCAGCTTTTTAGTGGCGGCAATAGCAGCGGCATTGCGTTCATCAAGCAGTTTTGTAACGGCGGCTTCATCAAGCCCGCCAGCAGCAGGGCTGGCAACTGATAAGTTAATAATCGCACCATCACCAGTTGAACCGGCATCGGCCAGCTGTTTCGCTAACATTTCACCCTGTACGATGAAATTCTCCATCAGTTCACGACGAACATTATCATCAGCTAAAGGTGTCGCCGCTTTTTCAAACCCTTCACAAAGCTGTTTAACAATAGCCTCGGCCAGTTTTAATGAGCCCAGTTTCGCAGCTAATTTTTTAAGTAATTCTTTCATTTTAGATATGTCCTCTGACAATAATCTGATGACCTTTTCACTAAAATAAGTAGGCGTGTCACCAGAAGAAGATTCGGATAATTGAATGGGGTCCAGGTGTTTGATAACGGGGCGAGTCGTTAAGCCGGCACCTAATAAAGTCGGGCCGTGATGTGCACGTTGTTCGTTATCGGTATAGTCATCATGAAATTCGGCCGATACATAAATGAAGCCTTTATTCTTCACCGCATCAATACCAAATTCAGTTAACTGAACCTCTGCTCTCAGCTTATTACCACGTTCCACAAACAGACGCTTGAAGACTGCAGCGGCTCCGTTTTCAGGTTTGTGTGCAACATCCAGCATGATTCTTTGGCCGTAAACATTCGCATCGAAGTTTTTGACCATGGATAACAACATGTCTTTGGTAATATCGAATTCGCCATAACGCGGATCATGAAAACGACCGGTGCGAGTCACTGTGAGAGTGATCGTTTTACCTTCTGCCAGTGATCTCGCATCCACGCGATCACAAACTAATCGTTTAGCGCCGTGGTGCTCTCCAGCTTCCAGGCAATAGATTCGTGCTGTGTTCAAAACCGTACTCCACCTCAGTTAAAAAACTGATGTATTTCGACAGGTTTAAGGGTATAAAAAAAACAGCGACAAAATGAGGGGCTAAAAGAGAATATAGAAAAAAGACCGGATGACTTCCCAGATGAGTGACCAGATATCAAGCGTAAACATATTGCGTTTTATCAACCGATTTGAGCGTTTTATCCGCGCCAAAGTCACCGCTTAACTTAAGCAGATAATCCCCTTCCTGGGTAAACTCGGTACCATCGGTAACGTATTCAACGTATTGAAAGGCGAGAAGTGTTTCACCGCTTTCATTATCAGTAACGTCCACATTACCCACGCTAAACACGCCGTTAATAACAAAGGCATTGCCGTTCGGATCTTCGACAGCCAGCTCAAAAGCGGTGGCGTCGCTCAGGTTATACCCGGTGTTGATCCTGAGTATTTTGCCTTTTTCATTGGCAATCATTGGCATCAGGCGGGCTCTTTATCTTCAGGTGTTTTTTTAATGCGGCTCACAGCCTTACACACAGGGCACTTAACCTCATGATCTTTACCATCTGCCGGCACCAAATCAATCAGCTTATTAAGCACGGCGCCGCAACCGGCCCGGCGCGGTTTTCCGATCAGCTCTGGTTTAGGTGCCAGCTCTTGGCTGTAAACACCCACCACAGGACCGCGACAATTAAAAATAAGGCTCATATTGAAGTCCCCGCCAGTTGTGTTGTGTAGCTTGATTTAAGTGAGGCCGCACCGGCATCCCTGGTCAGCTCAATCCATACACCGATTGATTCATTAAGCGCCAGCGCATTACCCGGCACATTCACTTCAACCGCATCATCAAAGAAGGTCACGCCACCGGGTGCGGTTAAACGATTAGCCACCGAAACAGTATCATCCTTAGCCGTGGCCACACCAATCTTCACCGACGCCGACGGATCGGCAGTCAGTTGAATTTTTGCATCATTCAACGTCAGTGATTCGGCCGATTCATTACGCCAGAACTCTTTCTCATAACGTACAGTTTGCGCCGCCTCACTGGCCGCACCAATAAATAAAGCCGTTGCATCGGTCATGCCCGCCGGAATAATCACCACGTCATCATTAGGGCCAGTATTACGCTCAAGCGTGACATTGCCAGCACAGGCCGCCGATAAAACGGCTTTAATCACCCGCTCAAAAGTAACCGCACCAGCAACCGGTGTGACGCCATTCAGGGCAATGGGATCGGTGACAATCTCACCGGCAGCATTACGCCCGGTAATAGTCAGGGTTTGTGTTGTATCGCCGGCAGCATCTGACACAGCGCGCAGCACATCATCAGCCGCCATCTGCGTAACATCTAACGTACAGGCGGCATCTCGCGCACCACCAGAAAGGCTCGCATCATCTTCAGGCCGGCTTGCAGCAGCGTACTTTTTCAGCTCTGTTTGCAAAATGCTCATAGATAAATCCCGTCAATACTTTTTTCAATGCTGACAGGATATTGAAAAAACAGCGACAGAATGAG
>JAOUKT010000115.1 GCA_029882395.1 Gammaproteobacteria bacterium | reverse complement strand
TGTCGATTGCGTCAATGATGGTTCGGGCGGTCAACTCGGTCAGGCTGCTTTGAATATCTCTGGCATCCATGGCCGTATCGGCCAGCATTTTTTTAACCCAGTCCAGATTAAAATATTCGCGTCCGGTACTTTTAGGGGCGGGCTGAGAGAAATAAGGATCTTGCAGCATCATGTCGAGCAGGGCTTCCGATAATTGGCCGCCTCTGGCCCAGTCCCCGTTTTTATCATAGTGTTTGCCTGTTGACTGAAAGCACCAGCTGTCGAGCAGAACATTGCCGGGGCCAGTATCAAATCCAGCTGTCTCTTGGTTGGCATTTTTAGGTAAATAGCTGATGTTGGACATGCCGCCAATATTAATAATGCAGCGGTTTTCGGTGGGGCTGGCAAACACGGCGCGGTGAAAAGCGGGTACTAATGGTGCGCCTTGTCCGCCGGCTGCGATATCCCGGCTGCGAAAATCAGCAACAGTCGTTATGCCCGTTAATTCACTAATGCGAGATGCATCGCCAATTTGCAGGGTAAAAGGTGTTTCGCTGTCAGGGCGGTGCCTGATGGTCTGGCCATGAGAACCGATCGCAGTGATATCATTCGCGGTATAAGGCGATTTTTCTAATAAATGATTAACGGCCTGAGCAAATAAGGTACCCAGTTTCGCATCCACTTCACCCAGCAGTTCAATATTGTCGCCGCCTTTATTGTTAATTAAGGTGAGTAATTGTTGTTTTAGCGCGATGGGGATCGGGTAATCGATGGCTTGTTTCAGGCAGACCTGATGTGCGCTGATATCAACGATTGAAGCATCTATTGCATCAAGGCTGGTACCGGACATCAGACCGATATATAAGCTCATATTACTGGTTCAGTGCCAGCTGGTTGCGATTGAGCACGTCCAGTTGGGCAAATAAATGTGCTGTCTCTTCTTTGAATCGAGCCAAATGGTTTCTGCTAATGGCTTTGGCGCTAGGAAAACGCACGGTTAACGGGTTGCGGTGAACCCCGTTAACTCTGAATTCATAGTGTAAATGCGCGCCTGTTGCCAGACCACTTGAGCCGACATAACCGATGACTTGTCCCTGTTTGACGCGGCGTCCTTTGCGGGCCTTGCGATCAAAATTAGAGAGGTGGGCATACAGTGTGCTGTAACGGCTGCCGTGCTGAACAATCACTACTTTACCGTAGCCGCCTTTATTGCCACGGTAAATAATTTTGCCTTCGCCAGCGCTGCGAATGGGAGTGCCTCGTCTGGCAGCATAATCAACGCCTTTGTGTGAGCGGAACTTGTGCAGCACTGGGTGGTACCGTTTGCTGGTAAATTTTGAGCTGATATAGCTGAATTTCACGGGGCTGCGTAAAAAGGCCTTACGCATATTTCTGCCACTGTCGGTAAAGTAGCCGATTTTGTGGGTTTTAGGGTCTTCGTAACGAACAGCGCGGTAAGATTTGCCCTTATTAATAAATTCGGCAGTTAAAATGTTGCCGTTTTTTATTTTAATACCGTTTTTATAAATTTCATTATAGATAACAGAAAATGAATCGCCCTTGCGAATGTCCAGTACAAAATCGATATCCCAGCCAAAAATAGCCGCCAGTTCCATTGTCATGTTGTCATTAAGGCCGGCTTTTTGTGCAGCCATAAATAATGAGTCATCTATAACGCCGGTAGCATGGTGTGGCCGTGCGGTAATATTGTGTTCAATAGTGGTTGTTTGCAATGCATTGTTAATGCGCTCAACCAGAAGCGATTGCTGCAAATTAATGTCATAATGAAGCCCGGTCAATATGCCGTCATCATCAGTATTTAGTTTAATGACTTCACCAGGGTGAATTTTCAGCAGGTGTTTCACAGCATTTTTAAGCTGCATGAATTCAATGAGTTGGCTGGCTTTGATCTTGGCCCGATCAAACAATGTTGAAAGATTGTCACCTGATTTTATCTTGATGGTTTGCCAGTTTTCAAATTTATCTTCGAAGTCACTGATAGCTACCGGAGACAACGGGTTGTCTGGCAATACCAGTGGTTGGCTGAGGCGACTAAAGCTTGTATTGTTGCTTAATGATTTTTCCAGATTAAGCAATTCAGCCTGTACAGAGCTTTCGGGTTCAGATTCCGGCGTGTGCGCAATTACCGCGCCAATGAGAATACTGCCAGCAGCCAATACCCCCCAGCGAAGTCTTGGGTGTCTTTTTTCGGCACATAAATAGCGCTTACGTAGGTCTTTGTTTATGAAGTTGTTGTAATTCACGGATATTTATACATTTTTTAATTTATTTAAAGATAGCTGCAATGTCGCGTTAGGTCAATTAAATTGCTGATAATTGTACTAATAATGGCATTATTCGTGACTTTTTCTTGAAAGCAGGTATCTTATAGCCCGTTTTGTATCAGGAGAGTGACATGGTATCGGTTGAAGAGTCGTTAAATATTATCAAGCGTGGGTCTGATGAGATCCTTGTTGAAGCTGAGTTAGTTGAAAAGCTAAAAACCGGTCGTGCACTTAGAATAAAGGCAGGGTTTGATCCCACGGCTCCTGATCTGCATTTGGGTCATACCGTATTGATCAATAAATTGCGCCAGTTTCAGGATTTGGGACATGAAGTGATGTTTCTGATCGGTGATTTTACCGGCATGATTGGCGATCCGACGGGTAAAAGTGCAACCCGTCCTCCGTTGACGCGTGATGATGTGCTTGAAAACGCAAAATCGTATGAGCAGCAAATTTTCAAGATTCTGGATCCTGCGAAAACACTGGTCTTATTTAACTCCAGCTGGATGAATGAAATGAGCCCGGCTGACATGATTCAATTAACAGCCAAACACACTGTTGCCAGAATGCTTGAACGAGATGACTTTAATAAACGTTATAAGTCTGGGCAGCCAATTGCGATCCATGAGTTTTTATATCCATTAGTACAAGGTTATGACTCGGTGGCAATGAAAGCGGATGTGGAGCTGGGGGGTACCGATCAAAAATTCAATTTGCTGGTCGGGCGCCAGTTACAAGAGGCATATGGACAAAAGCCGCAGACTGTTCTGACCATGCCAATACTCGAAGGCCTGGATGGTGTGCAGAAAATGTCTAAATCGTTAGGCAACTATATAGGTATCGATGAAGCGCCGGATGAGATGTTCGGTAAGCTGATGTCGATTTCAGATGAGCTGATGTGGCGTTATTTTGAATTGTTAAGCTTTCGCCCTGAATCGGATATAGAGTCATATAAGCAGCAAATTGCCAGCGGCAGCAATCCGCGCGATATTAAATTCATCTTGTGCGAAGAGATAGTCGAGCGCTTCCATGATCGGGCGGCTGCAGAACAGGCGCAGAAGAACTTTATTGCACGCTTCCAGAAAGGGGCAATGCCGGACGATATAAAAGAAGTCACGGTAAATGCTATTGACGGTAAGCTGGGGATTGCAAACTTGCTAAAAGAGGCCGGATTGGAATCAAGTACCTCGAATGCAATGCGCATGATTCGCCAAGGTGCAGTGAAAATTGACGGTAATAAAGTAGACGATACCAAATTAGTTATCGAGGCGGGCAGTGCTGTGCAGATTTACCAGGTGGGTAAGCGCAAGTTTGCCAGGGTAAGAGTGGTCTGATGTGATTATTTAGTAATCGATTAATTGCTAATATTGTATGGAATTTATACGAAAAAACGTTAAATTGATTTTATTTCAAATTAATGACAAATAGGT
>JAOUKT010000114.1 GCA_029882395.1 Gammaproteobacteria bacterium | reverse complement strand
AAGGAGCTTGAGCAGTGCATTATCTTAAAACTTTTTTACTGCTATTTCTTATCACCAGCAACACCTATGCAAGCTGGATACCCGATAGACGTCGTGATCAGTTCGCCAGTGAAGCCGCCTATCTCATCGTACCTCTGCCCTACAGCTACCCCGGCATTGGTGAAGGCTTTTTTTTAATCGGCAATGCCTCTAATGTTTTTAATAGCACAACTGATGTTGTTTTTGTCGAAGTCACCGGTGACGCAACCGGCCAGGTCGCCCAGTTTGAGGAGCTCCCGCTCATTGAAGATACCTTACTGCTTTCGCTTCATATTCGGGATATTAACGGTGCTATCGTTAACAATTACAGAATCCGTGGCATGAACGGTTCCAATGAAAATGACTACAACCTTTTCAAGGTCAGCCAGGCCGATGATAGCGTGCTAAGACTTGACTACGCTTCGACAGACCGTCGTTATAATGTCTATATTTCAGAATCGCAATCAGAGTTCTCTCTGGATGCAATTCTTGATATCGATGGAAATGAAATCCGGCCTTTTTCACCAGCATACGTCCAGGCATCAACCACTCATAAGATCGGTGTTATAGCTGATTACACCGATGACTATATGGACCCTCAAATGGGTGCTCGCTTTTCCCTCGAATACGTTGATTCACCTGCCAGTGATAGTAACGATCCTGATTTTTATGTTTTAAACTACAGTTTTTCATACTATTTCCCAACCAGGGACAATGACACACTGGTTGTAAATTATTTTCAGTCCGATGCCCATGTCAGGACACAAGGTAATACTGATGAGAACTATATCCGCGGCACACTGGGGCTAAACTGTGGCGCTGACCCGGCATGCCTTCAAATAGAACAAAACCTTGTCAATAGTGTTGTCGATGCAGCCACCTATGGCACAGCGGCTTCTCTTGGCGGCCTGGAACGCTTACGCTCATACCCTCAGGGACGCTATTCCGGTGGCCATGCTGGTTTCCTGGGTACTGAATACCGCTGGAACCTCAGAGAAGAAACAACGCCGTTTAACTACCTGTTCTGGAAAGATGTACGCACCGGCAAACAGATTGCCTTTTTTGCAGAGGCCGGCAGCGTCTCCGAAATATCATCTGATTTATGGCAAGAGCAACGCTACACCTATGGTATTGGCTTTCGGCTGATGACCGCGTCGGGCAGTGTTTATCGGGCTGACTTTGCCAGCGGTGACGAAGGCACTGAGGTCGCCATTTTCTTCTTCTACCCCTGGTGATTTATTGTTTATTATCAATGCAAAATCAGGCTAATTAATATAGCCTGAACAACATTGATGAGCCTTAATGGTTTCGCATAATGCACTACAGACTTTTGCTCATAATCTTTCTCTTGCAGGCAGTTGCCGCCAGCGCAGCAGACAGGCTCAATCAAAGTCACACGGCACAGTTTCCCAAAAACCCCGCCTATGTTGTCCTGCCTGTGCCTTATGATTATCCCGGTATCGGTAGCGGCGCACTGCTCTTAGCTAATGCATCCAACCTGATGCAGACCACAACGGATGTTTATTTTGTTGAGATCACCGGCGATGCAGACGGCCACCTTGCACAGATTAGCGAAATTCCTTTATTAACTGACCGGCTATTATTTTCATTTCAGCTACAGGATATAAACCGTGGCATCGTCAACAATTACGCCAACCGGGGCATGCACGACTCTGATGCCAGTCATTATTTACTGCTCGATTTGACCAGGGCCAACCAGACAATCTTTCGGCTTGAGTACTCCAGCAATCTACGCCGATACAACTACTATTTGCAAAGCATACAAGAAGATTATCTACTGAATGCGGTTCGGGACCCGAACGGTACTTTAGTTGCCCAGCTTGCCTCGCCGTTTTCTTATCAATACGATTCAAATATAATGGGCATCACAATAGACTGGACCGATGATTATACCGACCCGAAAAGCGGCATGCGTTTTGGTATTGAAATAACCGACCGTCCTGCCAAAACAAACAATGACCCTGACTATTACAACACCAGTTTTAATTTTTTATATTATCAGCCACTGAAAAAAAACGACACGCTGGTATTGAACTATTTCCAGTCAGATGCTCATGTGCGAACCATGGGTAATACCAATAGCAGTGATATCATCAATCAGCTCAATATGAATTGCGGAACTGATGGCGCATGCTTACAGGCCGAGCAGGACCTGGTCAACACTCTCCTCAATGCCCGCCGCTATGGCACGGCTGACACGCTTGGCGGCATTGATCGCCTGCGTTCATACCCACAGCAGCGCTTTCAGGGCAGTCATACAGGCTTTATTGGCGCAGAGTACCGCTGGAACCTGAGCACCGAATCGTCGCCTTTCAACTACTATTTCTGGAAAGATGTCCGGAGAGCTAAACAGATCGCTTTTTTTGCAGAGTCAGGCAGCGTCACCGATAAGGCCTCAGAATTATGGCATGATCAGCGATTTACTTACGGCTTCGGTTTTCGGCTGCTGACGTCATCGGGCAACGTTTACCGCGCGGATATTGCCAGCGGTGACGAAGGCACGGAAGTCGCTGTGTTCCTGTTATATCCCTGGCGCTAATCGCTTTTAACAGATTTTAATATCACAAATTTCTTATTAGCCGCAATCAACTCACAGTGCTTAAACAGTTTCTTTAGCTTACTCTGGTATGACAGGTGTCGGTTTCCAATAACCCATAACTCACCACCTTTTCTCAAAACCCTTTTGGCATCAATAAACATTCGCCATGCCACTGCATCGCCGGTGGCATGCTGCTGATGAAAAGGGGGATTATTAAGCACAAGGTCAGCCGAATCTTCGGCTAATTCATAGAGGCAATCCATCGCATAAAACCGCGAATGGTTTGCCAGAGAAGATGCGCTGAAGTTTTTTTTTGCTGATGCAACAGCCATAAAAGACTCATCAGCAAAATCCAGTGATGCCTGCGGATTTTTTTCTGCCGCCGCCAGACCGATCAATCCGTTACCACAGCCAAGATCAACAATAGATTTATATTTTTCTGCAGCCGGTATATGTTCCAGAAAAAAACGCGTACCAATATCCAGCTTTTCCCTGGAAAAAACATTTGCATGATTCGTAATCCTGTAATCAAAACCATCGAAGCGGTAAGTCTTTGGATAGGGCGTCTTTTTTGTTAAATCCAGCCGCTGTGTTGCTGTAAAAATCAGCCGCGCTTTTTTATATGCCAGCGACGTCTTTGTTTCACCGATAATGCTTTCAAAATATTCTAACGTAGAAGAATGAATATTTTTCGACATGCCAGCCGATATGATTCTGCTGTTTTCATTTATTACGGAGAGTAACGTATATAACTGGTGTTCTAAAAAAGCATGACTCTTCGGCACTTTTAATAAAACCAGATCGAACGTTGCCACGGCAAGATCCGTACTCTTAACAAATGTATATCTCGAATGATCAGCTGAGTTTGCGATGAAGTTTTCAGACACGCCTTTTTCCGTAAGGCAGGAATCAGACCACAAACTCACATCATGACCAGCACTCAGAGGCAGCGTCAAAGCACCAAAGCTATCATTCACAATTAAAATTTTTAAAGACTTTTCAGCCGTAAAATTTTCATTACAATAATTTAACAAATATTCATCGGCCGCATCCCATGCTCGCAATGATTCTTTTTTATTCAGCGGGTAACGATTTAGTTTAAATGAACCCTGAGCAACCTGCATCACCTTAGTCATGGTTATACAAGCGCACCATATTCTCTTGCCAGAGAGCGGATATCTTCTGCTTTGTAATATTGCTCACCCATAGCCTGTACATGGCACTCCCA
>JAOUKT010000012.1 GCA_029882395.1 Gammaproteobacteria bacterium | reverse complement strand
TCGACTTGAGGTTTTAGAATTCCAACTTCCAACTTCTAACTTCTAACTTTCAACTTTCAACTTTCAACTTTCAACTTTCAACTTTCAACTTTCAACTTTCAACTTTCAACTTTCAACTTTCAACTTTCAACTTCTAAATTTGGCATACGTCTTGCAATAATATACTTAACGACTGGAGTATGACCATGAAGCGCCAAAATTTTATTCTTTTATTACTGTTATCTAGCTATATGTTCAGCGCTTCTGCACAGCGTCTTAAGGATGTGAGCTCTGTACAGGGTGTTCGCAGTAACTTTCTTGTCGGCTATGGCCTGGTAGTGGGGCTGGATGGATCGGGAGATCAAACCAGCCAGACGCCGTTTACCATTCAGAGTTTTAAAAATATGCTGCGGCAATACGGTGTTGAAATACCGGCAAATATTAGCCCACAGCTAAAAAATGTTGCCGCTGTTTCACTGCATGCTGAGCTGCCGCCGTTTATTAAGCCCGGACAATCCATTGATGTCACGGTTTCCTCGCTGGGTAATGCAAAAAGCCTGAGAGGCGGCAGTCTGTTGATGGCGCCCTTAAAAGCGGCCGATGGTAAAACCTATGCGGTTGCACAAGGCAGCCTGGTCGTCGGTGGTTTTGGTATATCCGGAGCAGATGGATCAAAAGTCACGGTGAATGTGCCCAGTGTCGGCCGCATTCCCGGTGGAGCGCTGGTTGAGCGCACGGTGCCCAACCGTTTTGCAACCGAACAAAGCATTACCGTGAATTTAAATCGCAGTGACTTTACTACGGCAAAACGTGTGGCGGCGAGTATTAACAAAATACTCGGGCCAAAAACAGCCACTGCCTTAGACGGTGTTTCTATCAGTGTCACGGCACCGGCAGATGTTAATCAAAAAGTTGAGTTTTTGTCTTATCTCGAAAACCTGCCGGTTGAACTGGGTGAGGCCGCAGCAAAAATTATTGTGAATTCCCGAACCGGGACGATTGTCATCAGTTCACGTGTCACCGTGATGCCGGCGGCGGTAAGTCATGGCAGCTTAACTGTCACCATCACCGCCGAGCAAGATGTCAGTCAGCCGGGTGAGCTGTCTGCGGGTGAAACGGTGGTCACACAAAAAGATGTTATCGAGGTTGCACAGGAAGATGCACGCATGTTCCTGTTTAAATCGGGCGTGTCATTAGATGAGCTGGTAAAAGCGGTGAATGATGTCGGTGCAGCACCCGGTGATTTGATAGCTATTCTTGAAGCCTTAAAACAAGCCGGTGCGCTGAATGCATTGCTGGTGATTATTTAACATGTCGCTGACGACAAACTCAAATATTAACTATAACGACTTTGACAGTTTAAGTCGGTTACGCAGCGAGGCGCGTAATGATAGTCAGGCCGCTTTAAAAGAAGTGGCTCAGCAGTTTGAGTCTGTTTTTGTACAAATGATGATTAAAACCATGCGCGAGGCCAGTGTGCCATTGCAGGGTGATTTGTTTCATAGTGATCAGACAAAAGCCTATACGGAAATGTATGATAAACAACTGGGCCTGGAACTGAGTCAGTCAAATGGCATCGGCTTAGCGGATGTGATCATGCGTCAGTTATCCTCGACACAAAATATCAAAGATCAAAATAATTCAGGTGCCGCACTTTCATTTATCAATAATAACCGCGGCGCTACGCCAGCATCAGCGCAGAAACAAAATATTGCTGCCATCGCTACCGCAGCAAAAGCGGACGCACAAGCGATTGACGTTCAGACTGTACAGAATAAGACAGGCATGGCGCTTGAAAATAGGCAGCAACCTGCGCGCTGGCATACGCCGGAAGATTTTATACGCGATAGCTGGCCGCATGCACAGCGCGCCGGTGAAGCCTTGGGAGTCGATCCGCGGGTGATACTTGCGCAGTCTGCGCTGGAAACAGGCTGGGGTAAAAAAGTGCATTTTAATGCAGAAGGTGAAAACAGCTATTGTCTGTTTGGTATTAAAGCGGGCAATAACTGGCAGGGCAAGAGCGTTTCATTTAATACACTGGAGTTTCGCTCCGGCAGCATGAATCGGGAAACCGCAAGCTTTCGCGCATACGATTCTTTATCCGAGTCATATCAGGATTATGTGAAATTTTTAAATCACAATCCACGATATCAAAATGTACTGAATGCAGATTCATCAAAAGAATATGCGCTTGAATTACAAAAAGCCGGTTATGCCACCGACCCCAATTATTCAAACAAGATAGAACGCATCAGGCAGGGTGACCTGCTTAATAAAGTGGTATCTGAATTACAGCTTTCGAGCACGGAGCCACTTACATGATCAAAGTAATATCTGTAAACAGATTAAGCTTGAGAGGCTAAGATATGGCTGATATTTATAATACGGCAATAACCGGGTTGCTGGCATATAGGACATCGATTGCCACCACCTCCAATAATATAACCAATGTCAATACGGATGGTTATAGCCGCCAGCGAACCAATCTGGTAACCAACCCCGGTGTACACACGACTGTCGGCACCGTCGGTACCGGCGTGCGTGTTGGCTCTGTGGTGCGCCTCGCGGACCAGTTTGATGCTCGCCTGATCAATCAATACCAGTCCGGTTTCAGTCGTTTGGATACCATGAGCGAGCTGACCTCGCGCATAGACGATGTTATTGCCGCTGCCGAAAGCAATTTAACGCCGGCTATTGATTCGTTTTTTGGTGCGGTCAGTGATGTCGCCAATAACCCGTCATCGGTTGACCCGCGTCAGGTAATGTTGGGCCAGGGCGAGGTTCTGGTTGAGCGTTTTCATTATTTAGCAGAGCAGATGGATCAGCTGGATAAAGAAGTGGATACGCGAATTGGCTATGTCGTGCAGGATATCAATGCACTGGCCAGTGAAATTGCCAATCTCAATAAAGCGATTACGCGCAGCTCAAACTTGTCGGATGTTCCGCCCAGCGACTTGCTCGACAACCGTGAACTGTTATTAAAAAGGCTATCTGAAAAAGTCGAAGTCAATATCGTTGAGCAGGATAACGGCGAAATGAACGTGTTTATTGGCAATGGGCAGTTACTCATTTCCAGCGGTAATACCTTTGGTTTAAGAGTGGATACCGATTTACAACAACCCGATCGTTACACGGTGTTTCTCGATGCCGGAACAATACCGGTTGATGTCAGTAAAAACTTACACGGTGGCGAAATCGGAGCCTTAGTTGATTTTCGCCGCAATATATTAGACACCGCAATGAACCGGCTTGGACGCATTGCGATAGCAATGAGTGATAGCTTTAACCAGCAACACCGCGCCGGTCTGGATTTAAATGCAGAAGGCGGCGGAAACTTTTTCAATATTATTCAAAACTCGCCGGACATCATCAACAACACCGCGGCGGGCACTTTGTTTGTTCAGGTCGGGGCCAGTAATGCACTGGCCGACAGTAACTACCGCTTTCAATACAATGATGATGGTGTCAATGCGCCTAATTACGATGTGATTAAATTATCAGACGGTTCGGTAACAAACTTCCTGGCAGCGGCACCGCCATTTGTGGTCGATGGTTTAACCTTTACACCGGGTGGCGTATTAGCCGATGGTGAAAGCTTTGATATCAATGCCGGCATGCCACTGGCTCAGGCATTGCCGCATGCTGACAATTCAGCAACCGCCGATATTGAAGTACAGTTAACCGATATTTCACAACTGACAGCGTCAGATTACGAGATCAGCTATAACTACGGTCGTTATATTGTCACTCGCCTTAGCGACGGTGCCGATGTTTCTGTGCCCGGTTCGCCGCCTCTGGAAATCGACGGCATGCGTATTATTCCGACAGGTATGGTGACCGGCGATTCTTTTTATATCCGCCCGACACGAAATGCGGCATTGCGCATTTCACTTGAGATCACTAACCCCAGAGATATTGCCGCGGCTAATCCATACCGGCTTGAAGCCGATATTGATAATCTGGGTGATGCCAGCATGAGTTTGCTGAGTCTGGATAATGAACAAATAGACTTTCTTGAATATTCAGCCAGCATCACGGGTACGGTGGCCATAGCCCCCTTTAACTATGCGGCCACCAATGCGGTGTTTGATTTAACCATCGATGGTGTGACCCGCACCGTTACGGTTAACCTGAATGCGACAACTGATCTGAATGGTGATGGTCCGGTCGATGCCAATGATACGGCATTTGCGGTGCAGGCCGCGATTGATGCCGCCTTTGCCGGTGCCACTGATCCGGGCGCTACGGTTAGCTTGAATGGTAATAATTTAAGCATTAGCTCAAACTTAAAAGGCATTGATAGCCATATTTCGGTGGCTAATTCAGACCTTACTGCGCTTGCCCAATTGGGTATTGATAATCTGGCTGCAACCGGCGATCAGTTTGCCGCTAATATCACATTCAAAGATGCGGTTTTACCGGCAACCGGTATTGTGTTTGATGTCACCGATGCGGCAGGCAATATCCTGACAGACAATCTCGGGGTGCCGTTAGCAGACATTGCTTATGTCGAAGGCATGGATGTGAGTGTCGGTGCCTGGACGGTGCGTTTGCAGGGCTCACCCGTCGCAGAAGACTCGATGAGTCTGGCGTTTAATACAGATGCGACCAATGATAATCGTAATGTGATTGAATTGTCTTCACTCGATAGTTTCAGTTTGCTGGATTCGGGCACCTCAACCTATTCACAAGCTTATGGCGTCATGATTGCAGAAGTGGGTACCCAGACAGCCACCATCCGAATCAACCGTGAAGCCGAAAATGTATTGCTCGATAACGCCATTGGCAGAAGAGAAGAAAAATCAGGCGTCAACCTGGATGAAGAGGCAGCCAACCTGATTCGTTTCCAACAGGCCTACACAGCCATAACCCGGGTCGTGCAAACAGCGCAGTCCATCTTCCAGGCGATACTGGACGTGGTGTAAGGAATAAATTATGAGAATATCAACATCATTTTTCTATTCACAGGGACTGAATAACATGCTGGACCAGCAGACAAAACTGCTGAGAATTCAGGATCAGGTCGGCCAGGGCGTTAAGCTGCTGTCGCCATCGGATGACCCCAGTGCCACTGCGCGGGTATTAGGCATTGGCCAGTCGATTACTAAAATTGCGCAATACAGTGAAAACTCTATTTATGCAAAACAACGCCTGGAACTGGAAGACTCCACCTTAGACAGTGTCAGTCTGGCCCTGCACCGTATCAGAGAGCTGACAGTGCAGGCGGGTAATATTGGAACCGGTGATGACCAGACGCGGCGGGCCAATACGGCAGAAATCAAACAGCGCATTGATGAAATTTTTGATCTTGCCAATCGCCGCGATGTGAATGGAGATTATTTGTTCTCAGGTTATAAATCACAAACCCGTCCGTTTTATATCGATGGTCAGGGCAAGTACATTTACAATGGCGACCAGGGCCAAATGGGCTTAAAGATCGGCAATACGCGGCAGGTAAAAGTCAGTGATTCAGGCTCAGATATTTTTCAAAAAATCAGAACCGGCAACGGCAGTTTTGCTGTTGATTCAGGTCTTATTAATGCCGGCTCGGGTGTTATTCGTGAAGGTTCGGTGTCTGACACGCGTGATTTTGTGCCGCATGATTACATGATAACGTTCAGAGAGCAGGACGAATTAAGGTCAGCCAAGTTTACTGCGGCAGCAGCACCACTGAGTATCGATTATTCAGTCGCACCGGCTACTTTTGACATCAGTGTTCATGGCGCCGCGCCGGTTCCGATTACATTTAACCTGAACATGACGGCCGAGCCGCCGTTAGTCATTGCCAAATCCGTTGCAAATGAAATTAATACACAGTTAGGTCAGGATGTGGTTAAAGGCTATGTCGATGCCGCGGGTAACATGATTATAGAGTCGCTGGAAAAAGAAGGGCAGCAAAGCAGTCTAACCTTTTCAAATCTGGCCGGTACGGCAGCCAGTTTAGGGCTGCAGGCCATTAATGTGGCGGGCACTAACCCACCGGTTCGGGAAGAAAAGTTTTTCGATGTTATTGATCTGAATTTATCACCCGGCACGGTGACATCTGCCGACCTCGGGCTTGGCGGTGTTGATATTTATGATGCTGACCAGCCGGCAGAGATAACAGGCCTGGCTAACCTGTCTTTGGGGGCAGATTTTGATACCGGTGCACCGACAGCGTTTAGTTTAAATGTGAATGGCCAAACCAGAACGGTTAACTTATCGGGCGTGCATAACGCGGGTTCATTAATCGGCTATTTACAACAACAGGTTGATGTGGCCTTTGGTGAAAGCAAACTAGAGGTCAGTCGAAATGGCGCCGGTAATATTATTTTAACCACGGCAGAAGAAGGCGCGGACATTGATTTGCGGGTAATCGGCTTCAGTAATAATGTGCTGGGTCTGGTGGCCAATGATTATGACAGTGGTATTGACAGAAACAACCAGTTAGACATTTATATCGATGGTAACAAACAGCCGGTAGAAATCGAATTAACCGCCGGTTTGGGCATCACTGCCACCGCCATTGCCGCAGAAATCAATGCGGCAACAGGCATTAATGCCTCCGCGCCAAACTCACCCCTCACAGAAGAGATAGTGATTAATTCGGACCAGTTTGGTTTAACCGATACAGCCAGTCTGGTGTTTCAGGGCAGTGCATTAGAGACATTGGGCATTAATATCGTCAATACCGTAGTCGGACAGCCGGCACGAGAGTATGTTGAGAAGCAGTCATTTATTTTTGACGGCCATGATGTCAGCATCGAGGGTGACCCGGAAGGCAACGATGTTTTCACCGTTAAAGCCAGCCGGCATCAGGATATCTTTACCACCCTGCGTGAGCTGGTCAATGATCTTGAAGAGCCGCCAAATGAAGAAAACGGTGTCAGTATGCTGGCCCAGCTTAGTCAGCGCATTGCCATTAGTTTATCAAACATTTCTCAGGCATCGAGTAATATAGTCAGTAGCCGTACCGCTATTGGTGCCAGGCTGAATATTGTTGAAAGCCAGGAAGGTCAGAATGAATCGCAGAAAAACCAGTTAGAAAAGATTCGCTCCGATATCATTGACCTCGACTATGCCGAAGCCATATCACAGCTGAATTTTCAGATGACCGCTTTTCAGGCTGCGCAACAAAGCTTCGCACAGATACAACAGTTGTCATTATTTGATTATATTTAGACTCAAACACACTGCTGTCGGTTAACCGTCATCGCGGTATGCTTTTAGCCGCAAGCCAGGGTTTATTAGCAGATTTCCGCTCAAAACACCGCAGGAATGACGATCTTTTTTGATTTATTGCTAACGTAAAAGCGTATCCTTTAAAAGATCGTTTCATGTCTATATGGCTACTTGTTTAATGATAGCCTTCTATTTCTTTTCGATGACAGAAAGTTGGAAAGTTAACGGCACACTAGTGACTTAAATAATAAAATACTTACAGTATATTAATTAGCTTTTACTAAAGAGCTGGCTTTTGGGTCGTAACGAATGCGACCACTGATTCTTTCATTTCTACCGCTAGTCATCTCGGCAGCAGCAGAATGCCGTTGTCCATCGCTAACCCACTCATGCAAGGGATGGCTGTCATCGCACGAATCCTATAGTCTGTTTAGCTGCACAAGCTGGGTTGAACTGTGTACCGTGTGTAACAAGATAATAATAAATACTGCATGAAGTTTATTTTTTTCTAACTTTCATGCGGAGATAGAAACTACTGAGGAAATAAAATGAAAAAGTTAATAATTGTAATGGCTCTGGCTGTGTTAACGTCGGGTTGTTTTTCCGCAAACACCATCGTTAAAAAGCCGGGCATTGGCGCTATAAAAAAAGTAGCCGTTATCAGTGTTAAAGCCAATAGAAGCATTAAGAGTCTAGATGGCGGTGGTGGTTTAACATCCGGTCTGTCAATGCTAAGTGCTATATCTAGTAAGCCTAAAGAAAAAGTAGATGAAAGCGGTATTGCTAATTTTGCTCAGGACTTTGCTAATAAGTCTGTAAATGTGATTGTCAGAGATCTGGATAAAGTTGAAAACTGGACTGTGATTAATCCAAAGTTGTATATGAATAAGTCAGTCTATAAAGATTTTGTCAAATCTGTGAATGATTTAAATGAAAAAGAATATTCTACTCTAATGAAAGTACAGAAGATCGGTTCGGTTCATGCTAAAGGCATGCCGGCAATGCTGGTTCCTGGAAACTATAAAGAGCAACTTAACAAATTAGCTTCAGCGCTTAATGTTGATGCGTTTGCTTTTGTTAGAACAAAATTAGAATATAAAGCAGGTATGATGTCATTAGGTGGTAATGGTGCGGGCACAGGTATTACAACTGTAATGCTTTCAGTATATGACAAGAATGGCAAGATACGGGTCAATACCGGTACATACGGTTTTGCAGGTGAATCATCAGAAAATCTGGTACTGGTTCTCGGCAATATCGGTCTGACTGACGACAGTAAAGAAGTATTTTTAGATGGCCTCAGCGATGCGGTCACTAAGGTTGCAATGCAAATAAATAAAGAAACAAAAGCCCAGTAATTGCTGCCATTGCCTTCACCTCGCCCCCTTTGCTGAGGCAGTAAAAGGGGCGGGTGTTTTTGCTGTTCAGAACAAGTTTGCTTAAAGATGATTAATCCAGCTGTTTTTTTAGCTATCACAGCTTTGCTGTGGTCTCAAACGAGAGCTACGCCTCTTGCTGATAATTTCCCGCTGACAAGTCTGCCGATAAAGAAACGCTCCTTGATCTCACAAATAGCCATTGCCTTATTAATAAGGCTGCTTGGCGTTTGTTTAATGCCAAATCGCGGGCAAGTGTTAATGGCGTAGTGCTGAGTCTGTGACTCGGTAAACAGACGCTAGTGAGTGGCTTGCGCCGATACTCGCGGGCGTCAGTCAAGCGCTAAGCCAATAGGCCAGGTATCATCAGGGTCAGCGCCGCAGTTGATGCCAGGCAAGCTTTATCAGTATTTAAGCCCAAATAATCGTAATTTAGTTTCTCAGCGGCATGGCCATGCGCATAGTTTATTAATCAAATCAGAAGTACATCTATAAAAATCAATGTCTTACGATGGTTTTCTTGGCATGTCTCCGAACGCTGCCTTTTTTCGAAATAAAGTCTAAAGTTATCTTGAAGCTGACCGCTAAAGTACTTGAACGTAGTAAATCTATTAACATCGCTGAAATTTAAGTCTTAAACACTTCCGTTGGCTTAAAAAGCGACGGAAGAAACAGGAGAGCATCATGCCTCAAGTCATTAATACTAACTTCGCGTCTTTGAACGCACAACGTAACTTGAACAGTTCGCAGAGCCAGTTACAGACTTCTTTACAACGATTGTCTTCTGGTTTACGTATCAACAGCGCAAAAGATGACGCGGCGGGTCTTGCGATCTCGGATCGTTTTACTTCTCAAATCCGTGGTCTGAGCCAGGCAAGTCGAAATGCCAATGATGCGATCTCTCTGTCACAAACGGCTGAGGGTGCGTTATCTGAGTCTGGTAACATCTTACAACGTATTCGTGAGTTATCGGTTCAGTCTGCTAACTCAACTAACTCAGCTTCTGACCGTTTAAGTCTGCAGTCAGAGGTTAACCAGCTGGTTTCAGAGCTGGATCGTATCGCTCAAACCACCTCATTCAATGGTCTGAAATTGCTGGATGGTTCATTCACCGCGCAGTCATTCCAGGTTGGTGCAGAAGCAAACCAGACAATCAATGTCAGTGTTTCCGGTGCCACAGCCGATTCAATCGGTATTAACAAAGTCAGTACCAATGATGCAATCACGGGTAATGATACACAGGGTATCGCTAACTCAACTTATACTAATCTTCGGGTTATTTCAGGTAATGCATTAGCCGGTGCTGATAATGCTGTGGCAAGTTATACTCAAACACTGCAAACACTGACTACAACAGATATTGATGGCAATACTGATACTCAGGCGATTGTAGCAACAGACGAAACTCAGGCTGCACTGCTAACTGCTTTTAATGCACTTGATGGTGTCACCGCGACAGCGGCAACCACTAATACAGCAGTACTGGATTTTTCAGAATCCAAAAACATTGAACACGGTGATGGCATATCGTTTGAGGTGCTTGATGCGGCTGGTGCGGCCGGTACGGGTGATGTGGTTAGCTTTATTCGTGATACCACAACCTATGCCAATATAGAAGATCAGGTGGTTGCTGAAATTAATGCTTCAATCGGTACGAATACGATTGGTATTAAAGCCTCTACAACGTCTAACAGTGGTGAAGTGCTGCTGACCAGTGAAGCGGCGGCCGGTGCTTCTGATATTGGTATATCAGATTTTGTGATTTCAGATGCTACCTCTGTAACTTTTGGTAACTTTGTTACTGGTACTGCAGGTGAAACTCATTCTTTGACCATTGATGGCGGTGCAGCGATTTCATATTTAACCGACGCATCGGCTATTACTCAGGCTAACAATTTTGCAACGGCTGCTTCGCAGGTATTAGATCCAGCTGCTTACAGTGTTGTGAATGATGGAGCCGGTAGCGTTACCATTCTAAAAGCAGATAGTACAGCACTGGTTGTTGCCGCTTTTGATGATGGTACAACAGCAGATGGTAGTGTTGATGTGGTATCAGGCAATACAGATACGACAACGTTAGTAAACACAACGCTGGATGCGGGTACTGTTACGGCTACAGGTGCGGATGCTGTAGTCAGCACAAATCTGATCAGTACGGCTAAGTTTGAAGGCATTACATTGTCGGATAACGCAGCTCTGGCGCAGGATTCAGCGATTAAAATTGCAGCGATCGATATTGTGCTAGATACCGGTTATAGCATTACTTCAACAGCGGCTAATACCTCGTCGGCTTCTAGCTTGCTGGGTAATACTACTGGTGGTGGTGAAGCTAACTACACCGCGTATGGTGTGGCTGATACTTCAGGTGGTAACAATGTTAACGCTCAGACTTTAACGATCAACGGCGAGTCTTCGGTTAATCTTGAAATTCTGGAAAATGCAGAAGCTTCTGATATCGTCGCACAGGTTAATGCTATTTCGGATGCAACCGGTGTAGCAGCAACCGCCAATACTAAAGCCACTATCAGTAATCTGTCATTAGACGGTGTGGTTTCATTTACCTTGAATGATGTTGAGTTCTCATCAAACGTGACCACAACTGATCTGGGTTCGCTGGCTGAAGCGATCAATGATAAATCGGGTCAAACCGGCGTTTCGGCGGTATTGAGCCTGGATGGCGAATCAATCGCTCTTGAGCATAAGACAGGTGCTGATATCAGTATCTCTAACTTTGATAGTTCAGTTGCGGCAGATGGTGTGTTAGGTCAGTCAGTAACACTGGATGTAGAAGGCGGTGTTGGGGTTGCAACAACTCTGCAAACTGGCGGTATTAATGCCGGTTCTCGTGACTCCACAGTGATTGGTGGTGAGGTTGAGTTCAAATCAAACGGTGGTTATTTCAGTGTGTCATCTAACTTGAGTGAAATCACCGGTGGTTTGTTTGCTGGTAATTCAACTCAGTTACAGGCAAGTGATAACAAAACGGTTAACACCATTGATATCAGTACAACTCAAGGTGCTACAGACGCGATTGATATTGCTGATGGTGCACTGGCTCGAGTTAACAGCCTTCGTGGTGCACTGGGTGCGGTTCAGAATCGTTTTGAATCAACCATCTCTAACCTGTCAACAACGGTTGAGAACTTGAGCGCTGCACGTAGTCGAATTCAGGATACTGACTTCGCCACGGAAACAGCCAACCTGACCCGTACGCAGATTCTGCAGCAGGCAGGTGTAGCGATGTTGTCTCAGGCCAACTCACTGCCTCAATTAGTTCTGAGCTTACTACAGTAAGTTTAGCGCTAGATGAGCTAAGACAATGACAACACTTTAGTATTAAGTGAGCGGGCGGGGGATTTTTCCCTCGGCCGCGTTGTCGTTTTTAGCAGACAGACATTTAATGAACAAAAACGGTGAATAGGTGATGATATGTCTTCTGATATCATGAGTAATCATTCAATGAAAACAGCCACGGTTAATGCAGCACAGTCCGTCGCTATCAATACGCCAGGCAATGAAAAGCGGCAAACTCTTGCAGCAGCTACGGGCACTGATTTACCGCCTGCCACTGAACAGGTGCAGGAATCGGCGCAAAAAGAATCATTGCAGCAGACTCAGCAAGCCTCGCAGCAAGTGAGCAAAGAAAAAGCACGGGAAGTGGTTGAGCAGCTCAATAATCATGCGCAGTTTGTCAATCGCGATTTGCATTTCAGTGTTGACGATGACAGCGGCCGCACGGTCATTAAAGTGGTTAACTCTGAGACAGCCGAGCTGATACGTCAGATTCCTTCCGAGGAAGTGCTTAAGTTGTCAGAAACCATCAGGGAAAGTGTAGACAGCGAAACAGGCTTTATCGTTCAGACCTCGGCATAATTGGCCTTAATATTGCACTATACTCGTATTGTATAGAGACATAAGTTATTAGAGGTTCAATATGGCCACACTTTCAGCGTCGGGAATCGGTTCAGGGTTAGACATTAATGGTCTGTTACAGCAGATCATTCAGGCTGAACGCGCGCCCACAGAAAACAGGCTGAACCAGCAGGAAGCCAAAGCGCTCTCTGAAATATCTGCATTCGGTAGTCTCACCAGTGCGGTCACCAGTTTTAAATCATCCTTAAGTTCGCTAAAAACGTCTGCCGGTTTTTCTGTTAATAAAGTCAGTGTCGGCGATACCTCGTTATTAAATGCATCGGCTTCTACCATTGCGAGCAGTGGCAGTTATTCAGTAGAGGTTGAAAGCCTGGCGCAGTCACACAGCCTGGCAAGCATCGCTTTTGATGCACTGGATACAGTCGTCGGTACGGGCACACTGACATTCGATTTTGGTACCACCGATTACACATCGGGCAGCGATACCTATACCAGCTTTACAACTAACCCGGATAAAAGCTCGCAATCCATTACCATTACCAATGCCAATAACACGGTGGAAGGCCTGCGTGATGCCATTAACGAAGCGGGCATCGGTGTTACGGCAACCGTGGTTGATGACGGTACAGGTTTTAAGCTGTTAATCTCTTCTGATGATTCGGGTGTCACCAACAGTTTGAATATTACGGTTGATGAAGGCGGAGTGCCTGCTGATAACCTCGATACTACCGGTTTATCTCAACTGGCTTTTAATATTGATGCGACTCATGCGGAGCAAACGCAAGCTGCATCCGATGCTATTGTAAAAATTAATGGCTTACAAATCACACGCTCAACCAATGAAATAATTGGCGCAATTCATGGTGTAACATTAAATCTGAAATCAGCCGATATTGGTAACCCCACGCAAGTCACCATTAATCAGGATAATTCCAATGCAGAATCCAATGTCGGTAACTTTATTAAAAAATACAATGAGCTTGTTAATACCGTTGCGGGCTTAACCCAGTTTGGCGGTGGCGATGGCCCATCGGGTTTATTGCTCGGTGATACCACAACAAGAAATGTATTACGCCAAATTCGCCGCGAAATGGGTTCGGTGATTGATAATAACAGCAATTACAACACCTTATCTTCTATTGGTATTACCACGCAGCGTGACGGCACACTGTCACTCGATTCCGGTAAATTTAATTCAGCGATGAATACCGATTTCGATGCGGTTTCTAAACTGTTTTATTCCAATGCCAGCCCCAGCGATAATGACATTAACTTCATCAGTTCAAGTTCCAAGACCCAGGAAGGCGCATATGATGTGCGCATTACACAACTGGCTACTAACGGTGCGTTAACCGGTACGGCTGTGGCGGGTCCGGTTACCATTGATGGCACCAATGATTTGATGAATTTGAAAATTGATGGTGTCAGTTCTGGTGAGGTGTTCTTAACCCAGGCCGCCTATGCCGATATGGATGCGCTGGCCAGTGAAATACAAAATCGTCTAAATGGTAGTGCCGGATTACAAGAAGGTGGTGTCAGTGTCACGGTGAGTTATGTCGGCGACCATTTTGAAATTACTTCAAACAGCTTTGGCAGCAGCTCTAAGGTAGAAATAGCCGCTAATAATGCCTCGCTGGGTTTTGATGGCAGTGCAGCCGTGACCGATGGGCTGGATGTCAGTGGTACGATTAACGGCACAGTGGCTACTGGAAAGGGGCAGCAGCTGACAGGCAGTGGTGTGACAGCCGGCATGGTACTGGAAATTACCGGTGGTTCAACCGGTGGCCGGGGCACGGTGAATTTCAGCAAGGGTTTTGCCGGCAGTCTGAATAGCATGTTGAGTGAATTTTTGTCATCAAGCGGTCTTATCACTGCAAAAACCAATAGTCTTGATGCGACCATAGAAAATATCTCCGAACAGCGAAGCGCACTGACGAAACGGGTAGACTCGATAGAGAAACGCTACCGTGCACAGTTCGTGGCACTGGATGTGTTGATGGGCCGGCTTAATGTGACCAGTAGTTATCTGTCGCAGCAACTCGCGTCCCTACCAAAAATACAAGTAGGTAAGAGGTGATAAATGTCATCTCATACTCCTGTCGCGTGAGATAAGGTGGCAATCAGTTGCCTGGCCGGCGCCCAAATAAAAAATAAAAAATCATTAAAGTTTTTTGGCGCTATAGCCGCTAACAAGTTATTAGCCAAATTTATTATTTATCTACTATAAATAATAGATGAGCACAGACAAAGACAAAAGGAAACACACTATGCATAATTCTGTTGCTATGAATCAGTACAAACAGGTTGGTACCAAAGTCGCTGTTGATGTTGCAGATCCGCATCATTTAATTCAAATGTTACTGGACGGCGCTTTAGAAAAAATCAATAGTGCCAAATACCAAATGCTGCAGAACAATATTGCCCGCAAAGGCGAGGATGTGAGCAAAGCCATTTCCATTATTGACGGTCTGGTGACGTCACTGGATATGGAAAAAGGCGGCGAAATCGCTGAAAACCTGTTCTCTTTATATGATTACATGCAGCGCAAACTGCTCGAAGCGAATATGAGCAATAATATGGATTTGCTAGACGAGGTGGCTGGTCTGCTCAACGAGATCAAAGCCGGCTGGTCGGCTATTCCGCAAGATGTCAGAAAAGAATTTTCCGATAAAAACAAATGAAGTCTGATCAAGCGCATAAATGAAACCGCAACGACAACAGCAATGGCAGGCAATAATCCAGCTGACGCAGAAAATGCGTCAGCTGGCTGTGCCTAACGAATCGTTATCGGATCTTGCTGTGGATGAAGAATATGCCAAACAGCCCTGGCAGAGGATTGCAGAACTCGATCATAGCCGTCTGGCATTATTAAAAAAATTCTTTGCCAGCCCGGTTAGCACAGAAGAGGCCGGCGAGCTTGCTGAGGGCATCAAGCAGATCCAGTCTATCGATCATGAGTTATTAAACATCAGTCAGAGTATTAAAAACGAAATTGGCACTGTGTTTTCAAAAATAGGTGATGCCAAACACGCCATATCTGCTTATTCAAGCAATAGCTGATTTTAAATATCAGCTAATAAAAACCCGCGTTAATACAGGCAATGTTTGCCGCTGAGGCATTGTTTTACCTGCCCAAGCTCGTTTATAAAAAGCATAAGTCGTCTAAGTTATTGAATTTAAGGTATTTGATAAGTTGGCATTGAGCTTGCAGTACTGTGACTATGAATAGAAATGCAGCCACAATAAAAATAACACCACCGCTTCAAGGTGAGGCACTTAATAAGATATGGGCTGATGATCCAATGCAGATTATCATCATGCTGTTCGATAAATCTTTGCTGCATATAAGCCATGCCAGAGCCACGTTAACGGGCTGGAGTAACGAGAGTTATCAAAGCAGTATTCTAAAAGCGGTAGCGGTCATTGAACGCCTGCAAATGACGCTGGACCATCAACTCAACCCTTCAATGAGCGCCAACATGGACGATATCTACCGTTATGTCAGTCGTTTATTAGTGGATTCAATACAAAACAAAAACCAGCAATCCTTGCATCAGGCAACGGCTTTGCTGGTGCAATTACGTGAATCGCTGTCCGTTTTTGTCAAAAAAACACCCAAATTGTCACAACATTGAAAAACCACTGGCGGAATTTTGACAAATAGCAGATCTGTGCTTAACTCTCTGTTAATTAATTTTAATCAGCGTCAAAAATTGTTATCAGTGCCAAAAAGCTAACAGTGAAATTGAGCTAAAGAAAAAAAACCGTAATAAGCGGCTATGTTTATGAGGATGGTATGACAACAACTAACGGCAAACCGTGTATTTTGCTGATCGAATCTGATTTGTCACTGGCAAATGAGATAAAGAGCCTGCTTTCCTTCGTCAACTATGATGTTGACTTGATGATAGAAACATCGATTACTTCAGAAGACTTGCATCGTGATTACTTTGCTATGTTGTTGGGGAAAAGTGATGTTGAGACAGAAACAGTCGATCTAATCAAACGTTTCGACGGTGTCGATCAGTTATTGCCGGTGATTGTTTATAATCACGACGAAAAATATTATCAGGATAACATGAGTCAATATGCCTCGGTGATGTCTCATTTATCCTACCCGCTTCAGTTCGAAGAACTTAACGAGGTGTTTGCCCGGGTTGAAAAATTCAGGCTGCGAATGGCTGAGGCGGGCGCAAAAGCGCGTACCGGAAAAGAGAATGGCAGTGCTTTTCAAAACCGCATAAAAGGTGAGGGCATCAATGCGCCGATTCGCCAGTCAGCGGCTAAAAAAACACCTGATTTATGCGGTAGTAGCAAAGTCATTCAACGCATACGGAGCATGATTGAGCAGGTCGCGCCAACGATGGCGAATGTGCTGATTTTGGGAGAGTCGGGTACCGGCAAAGAAGTGGTAGCGCGGATGTTACACGCGCTGTCAGACAGAAAAGACAAACCCTTTGTACCTATAAACTGTGGAGCCATCCCGGCTGATTTACTGGAAAGTGAACTATTCGGACATGAAAAAGGCGCTTTTACCGGGGCGATCACGGCGCGTCAGGGACGTTTTGAAATGGCTCAGGGCGGCACTTTGTTTCTTGATGAAATAGGCGATATGAGCCTGCCAATGCAGGTCAAACTCTTGCGCGTATTACAGGAGCGTATCTTTGAGCGGGTTGGCAGTAACCAGAGCATCCATGCCGATGTCAGGATTGTCGCGGCAACCCACCGCGATCTTGAAAACTCGATCGTGGATGGCAAGTTCAGAGAGGATTTATTTTATCGTTTAAATGTGTTTCCGATCGAGATGCCATCATTGCGTGATCACCTGGGCGATATACCTTCCTTATTGCAGGAACAGATCGATAAACTGGAAACCGATCACCGGGGCTCGGTTCGCCTGACGGCAGCGGCCACTGACATGCTGTCACAGTATCAATGGCCAGGTAATATCCGCGAGCTGGGAAATCTGGTTGAGCGTCTGACCATCATGTACCCGAATGGCATTGTCGATGTGCGAGATCTGCCTGCAAAATACATTAATAAACGTGCGACGCAATCAGAACAGGCAAGCGGCTCGCATTTTACAGAAGATTCAGATGATGCCGTGACAACACCATATCGCGTTGCTGATGCACAGGTATCGAGTGATGAGGCCAATGCGCTGTGGAATTTTGATCCGGCAGAGGTAAAGACAGAAGCCTCTGGCATGTTTAAATCAGATGGTATTGATCTCAAGGCGCATCTGGCGGATATGGAAGTGCAATTAATCAAGCAGGCGCTTGATAGTTCTTCTGGTGTCGTGGCGCATGCGGCAAAACTTTTGAACATGAGGCGGACCACGCTGGTCGAGAAATTAAAAAAATACGGCTTACAAAAAGCCGCCGATGTGACATAAATTTGACTAGCTTCACAACGTATAGTCTTCTATCTTGTTGATTATATAGGATATATTTAGTTGGCATACTAAGTGCATTTGTTATCGTTAAGTTAACTAACGACGCAAAAACGACACTGTGATGCAAACACTACAAGCGCAATCTGAGATAGCAATAACCGACAAGGCTGAATTGCAGGCTGCTTTTCAGCTGTTTAGTCAGATGTCGGACCAGCTGGAATCCAGTTACCGTGATCTGGAGTTACGCGTCGAGCGTTTAACAAAATCGCTGGCGCTTGCCAATTCAGAAAAACTCAAACAACTGGCTGAAAAAGAAAAACTGGCCGATCGGCTTGAGGCCTTGCACGCGGCCATGCCGGCTGCAGTAATCTGGGTCGATCAGTCTCATACAATACGTTCGGCCAATCAAACAGCAAAAGATATTTTCAAAGACGATATCGTTGGCATGAACTGGGAGTTATTGTTAGAACAGCAGTTTAGTTTTAATGGTCATCAGTTAGTTGGCGCTGATGCCAGCGTATACAGTTACAACCAGCGAGCCTTAGAGGCAGAGCAGGGGCAGGTGATTATTCTCACTGATGTGAGCCTGAGTCATAAGCTGCAACAATCGAGCTATCGTCAAACGCGTCTGGCTGAGCTGGGAGAGATCACCGCCGGTTTGGCACATCAGGTACGCACACCATTAGCCTCAGCATTATTATCCATTGAACAGCTTTCACATCCCGATATCAGCGATGAGTTGCGCTGCAAATCCACTGACAGAATAAAAAATAACCTGCATCATCTTGATCAGCTGGTGAACGACATGCTGTTGTTTGCCCGCGACGGTGAATTTGAAAATGATCAGGTCAGCATCCGGGATTTATTGCATTCACTGGATCTATATTTTAAAGAAAAAGATTATGAGTTTTTTGATTTAGCCATCAATGAGCAGAATATAACAGACCACGATATTGTGGTGGCAGGCAGCCGGGACGCCTTACTCTCGGTGCTTATCAGTCTTGTTGAAAATACTCATCAACTGGTTACCGGTGGCTTAACTATCAAAACAAGAATAACGCTGCAGCACTGTGACGGCCAGCTACTGATCACTGTCAAAGATAACGGACCGGGGCTGGATGCTCTTCAGTGTCAGCAAATATTTAAACCGTTCTATACCACTAAAAGCAATGGAACCGGACTCGGACTGGCCATTTCACAGTCGATTATTCATGCCCACCATGGCAGCCTGACAGCGGTTTCTGAACAGGGTCGGGGAACAGCGATGCAGATTCGCTTACATTATTATCAGACAGAAAAAATGCTCCACAGCAAAACAAAACAGATTAATAAAAAATTGATGACAGAAAATTACGCAGACACGGGTTGTTTGAAGGTTTTATAAATGAAAAAACAAATATTACTGGTTGAAGACGATGCCAGCCTGAGAGAGGCCTTAAGCGACACTCTGAGCCTCAATGGTTATGATGTTTTGCAAGCCGAGGATGGTCAACAGGCATTGTTAAAATATCAGAATAATCATGTTGATCTGGTATTAAGTGATGTTCAGATGCAGCCCATGGATGGCTTTGAATTATTGCAAAAGCTTAAACAAAACCGTCACCAGGTACCGGTGGTAATGATGACCGCGTATGGCACCATTGAAAAAGCGGTGCAGGCAATCCGCAAAGGTGCCACCGATTACCTGATTAAACCGTTTGAAACCACGGAGTTAATTCAGTTGCTGGAATCAATTTTTCCTGAAGTTGAAGCCGATGATAAACTGGTGGCGGTTGACAAAAATGTTATTAAATTAAAGGCGCTGGTGAAACGCGTTGCAGAAAGTGAAGCCACAGTTTTACTCAATGGCGAAAGCGGTGTTGGTAAAGAAATATTTGCTCAGTATATTCATCATCATTCGAGCCGTAAAAAAGGCCCTTTTATGGCGATCAACTGTGCGGCGATTCCTGAAAACATGCTCGAGTCGGTGCTGTTCGGTTATGAAAAAGGCGCGTTTACAGGTGCCAGCCAGGCGCATGCCGGTAAATTTGAGCAGGCACAGCAGGGTACTTTGCTGCTCGATGAGGTGTCTGAAATGGACGTCGCATTACAGGCCAAACTGTTGCGTGTCTTACAGGAAAAAGAGGTTGAACGATTAGGCGGTAAAAAATCCATTGCACTGGATGTCAGAGTACTGGCCACGACTAACAGAAACTTGCGTGAAGAAGTGGCAGCCGGTCGGTTCCGTGAAGATCTGTTTTATCGCTTAAACGTATTCCCTATCGTCATACCGGCGCTGAGAAACCGTCGCGATGATATTGTACCGATCGCAAAGCAGTTGTTGCATCGCCATCTCGGACCGCACAGTCAGCCGGTTAATTTCGATCTGACAGCAGAAAAAAAATTACTGGCTCATGACTGGCCAGGCAATGTGCGTGAGCTGGACAATACCATTCAACGTGCATTGATTTTGAAAAACTCAGAGACTATTTATGCCGAAGATATCCAGTACGAGCCGAGCATGCAGTCATTCTCTGATAGTGCTGAACACGCTGTCAGTAATGTGGCCGATGAGTCAGTGCTGGTCAGTGATTTAAAAGACCGTGAGCAACAGCTGATTTTAGACGCGCTGCAGGCCGGAGACGGTAGCCGTAAATACGCCGCTGAAAAACTCGGTATCAGCCCTCGCACCCTGCGTTACAAATTAGCCAGAATGCGCGATAACGGTGTGCCGATACCCGGCTAAAGCGCGCCGGCCATGCTCAAACGCAAGCGGCTAACGGCGAATGATTTAAATTGGCCTGATTTATGCAAACAGATTAAATAATGAATATTTTAAACAAAAAATTGACGCAGGTGATGCCATGAGTGAAATGAATGTTAATCAACTACTGGCACAAATGCGCTCAATGGCCTCTCAGGTTGAGCAGTCCTCTGCTAACCTGAATGTCGAGTCGCCTGCTGGCACCAATAAACCTGACTTTTCTAATTTATTAAAACAATCAATTGATTCAGTCAATGAGACGCAGATGACCGCGGCTCAATTGACGACGGCTTTTGAGAAAGGGGATCCGGATATTACTTTGCCGGAAGTGATGGTGGCGCTGGAAAAAGCCAGCGTTTCTTTTCAGGCAATGACGCAGGTGCGAAATAAATTATTAAGTGCCTATCAAGAAGTGATGAATATGCCGGTTTAAGGCCTTTGAACGATAGACTAAAAAGCGAGTTGGAGTAACCAAGATGGCCGCCAAAGAATTAGAAGCAACCGATGCAAAAAACGCTAATAAAGCAATCGTTGCGACCGATGTTGACCCTGATGCCGAAGTTGAATTGCCGCCAGGCACGATAAAATTACCGCCCATGATTCATGGCATGCTGGAAATGCCAGCTGTCAAACAAATGGGCCTGATCTTTTCTTTTTCAGCCGTATTCGGGCTGGCATTGTTAATTGCTATCTGGTCTATCTCACCCAATATGACGCCATTGTATTCTTCATTGGACAGTGAAGATGCTGCCGATGTTTCCAGTGCATTACTGGCTGCCGATATCGACTACGAGCTGGATACTGCAACCGGCATGATTATGGTTGATAAAGAGGCATTGCATGATGCGCGTTTAAAAATGGCAGCTTTAGGCATACCCAAAAAAGCCACGATCCGGGGCATGGAGCAGTTATCTGAAGACCAGGGTTTTGGCACCAGTCAGTTTGTTGAGGCCGCGCGGTATCACCATGCACTTGAATCTGAGCTGGCCAGAACCATTGGTAGTTTGCGTAATATCCGCAAAGCCCGCGTGCATCTGGCGTTGCCTAAACAGTCGGTTTTTGTGCGTGACAGAATCCCGCCCAGTGCATCGGTGGTTGTTGATTTAATTGGCGGAGAAGGTATCAATAGCGCCAACGTCGCATCGATTGTTCATTTGGTTTCCTCCAGTGTGCCGCATCTGAGTGCTCAGCAAGTGACTGTTGTCGATCAAAATGGTCGTCTGTTATCTGATGCAACCGATAAAAACAATTCGATGGCAATGGGTGTTAAGCAGTATCAATATACGCGCCAGTTAGAGACCGACCTGGTACAACGCATCGAAACCCTGCTGGCTCCGATTATTGGTGTCGGCAAAGTTCGCGCCGAGGTTAATGCAGAAGTTGATTTTGATGCCATCGAAAGCACCTCTGAAAATTTTGACCCTGAAAAACGCATAGTTCGCAGTGAGCAGACCAGCGAAAACCGTAAAGCAGCCGGCCTGGAAGCAGAAGGCATCCCCGGTGCGTTGACTAACAAGCCCCCCGGCGATGCGGTATTGACTGAAAATACTGAGATTACCGATGTGAATGCGACTGATAATGGCATAGTCAACAGCTCACGCAACGCGGTTCGAAATTTTGAAGTCGATAAAACCATTAGTCACAAAAAACGCAGTACAGGTCTGGTTAAACGTTTAACGGTTGCTGTATTGGTAGATCATGCTTTATTCCCTGTGGAAAAGCCGGCTGTAGCGGCGCCGAACCCTGATCCTGCTGCCCAGGCTGCTGCAGTGGCGGCAGCGGCGGCAGCAGAAGCGGCCAAGTTAAAAGCGGCAGCTGAAGCCAAGCAAAAAGGTTTACCGGTTAAAGAAGAGCCTAAATTTGAACGCCGGGCTTTAAATGAAGAAGAGCTGCAACGTTTGACTTTATTGGTACAGGAAACAATCGGCTATAATATGGAGCGTGGCGACCGGGTCAATGTTATCAGCGCTCCCTTCTTGCTACCGGATGAGCTGGAACCGCTTGATGTGCCTTTTTACGAGCAAGAGTGGTTCTGGCCTACAATGAAACAGACCGCTGGTGTGTTGTTGGTCTTGTACATTGTATTTGGTGTGCTAAAACCTTCACTAAGAAACCTTTCAAATTACAGACCTCCTGTGGTGATTCATACGCCAGAAGAGGATGAGCTGGAAGGTAAAGTTGAAGATGATGGAGCGATTCCATTACCGGATTTGAATGATAAGAAAGTTGAGTTTGCAAAAGCAATGGTTGAACATGATCCAAGGCGTGTCGCTAAAGTGGTTAAAGACTGGGTATCTGCTTAATGGCTGATGAAAAAGAAATAGTACCTGAAGAGCAAAAACTCACCGGGGTTGAAAGATCGGCTGTTTTATTGTTGACGCTGGGTACGGATGATGCAGCTGAAGTGCTCAAGCACATGAACCCTAAAGAGGTTCAGGCCGTAGGTAGTGCGATGGCGTCAATGTCGAATATTAACCAGGCAACGGTTAATAGAGTCATGGACGACTTTATGGGAGAAGTCGGCGATCAGTCATCACTGGGTATTGGATCTGAAGATTATATTCGTTCGATGTTGGTTGCGGCGTTGGGTGAAGACAAAGCCGGTAATATGATCGATCGTATTTTGATGGGCAGCGGTCAGAGTGGCTTAGAAGCGCTGAAATGGATGGATGGGCGCTCTGTTGCTGAAGTAATACGTTTAGAGCACCCTCAGATTATTGCCATCGTGCTTTCCTATCTGGATGCCAGCCAGTCTGCTGAGGTGCTGGCATTATTGCCTGAAAGGCAGCGCCCGGATATTTTAATGCGTGTGGCTTATCTTGACGGTATCGCGCCTGCAGCCTTGCAGGAACTGGATAAAATAATGGAAAGACAGTTTGAAGGTAGCTCAAATGTCACCCAGTCCAGTATTGGCGGCATGAAAACCGCGGCCAATATCCTTAACTATATGGATGGTGTGACCGAAGCGGCGATTACCTCAACAATTGCTGAGGCCGATCAGGATACCGCAGAAAAAATTCATGACCTTATGTTCGTCTTTGATAACCTGGTGGAAGTGGATGACCGGGGTATTCAGTCACTGTTGAGAGAAGTCTCTTCCGAAAGCCTGGTGGTTGCATTGAAAGGGGCTGAGGCGGCGGTGAAAGCGAAATTCCTTAAGAATATGTCATCACGCGCGGCTGAAATGATGGAAGAGGACATCGAAGTCCGTGGTCCGGTTCGCGTCAGTGAGGTTGAAGCGGCTCAAAAAGAGATTATTGCAATAGCTCGTCGTATGGCAGATGAGGGTGATATCCAGTTGGGCGGGGCGGAAGAGTTTGTCTGATTTTGATTTTGATAAATCTAATAAATCATTTAAAGATGCGGTTTCCTGGTCTTTGCCGGCGGTGGAGGGTGATATTATCAACAAACACACCCAGCCCCGAGCTCAGCTTGAAATTGATGACGTCAGGCTGTTTGAAGAGCGCATACAAAAAAGAATTCAACGGATCAAACAGCAGGAAGAGACGCCGACTTTCCTGACAGTTAAGCAAATAGAAGAAGTGCAAACTCAGGCTTACGATGAAGCCTATAAAGTAGGTTTTGAAGAAGCCTACAAAAAGGGCACAGAAGACAGCGAACGGTTTATTCAGGAACAGCTGGTAGCGGAACGCGCTGTTTTGAAACAAAACGCACAACAGCTGCAGAACTGTTTCAACATGTTATCGAAGCCGCTGGATGCGGTTGATCAGGATGTGGAGCAGCAACTTACTGAAACCGTGTTTTATTTCTGCAAGCAAATATTGGCGCATGAATTACGTATCGATTCGACACATGTTTTGCATTTAATGCAGCAGGCAATCACCCGCCTGCCTGTTGCTCAGCGGCAGATAATTATCCACCTCAACCCGGCTGATATCGCATTGTTAGAGCAAGACGGCATATCTGATTCGGATCACGGCTGGACTTTTGAAGCCGATACCGGTGTCAGCGCGGGTGGTTGCATTATTAAAACAGAAGTGGCGAGCATTGATTTAAGCCTTGAAAAACGCTTATCAGAAATTACAGATCAATTGTTTAGCGGGCTTAAGCCGCCAGCCGCTGTGCAGGATATTAATGAAAATGAAGTAGCTGGCGACACCGAGATAACGAATGACTAAGCTTGACGGCAGACGTGATAAGTTCTTAAAAAGATTTCAACACCGGCAGAACGATATTGCGCTTAGTGAGCCCGTCGTCGAAGGTCGTTTAGTCAGGATGGTAGGGCTGACACTGGAAGCGGTGGGCTGTCAATCGGAGATCGGTGCCAGCTGTGACATTGTAACGCCGAACGGGCACCGTATCGAAGCCGAAGTCGTGGGTTTTTCTGATGATAAAACCTTTCTGATGACCATGGGTGAAAGCCGTGGTTTGATTCCGAATGCCCGGGTCATCCCCAGTGGCCATACCAGCCATGTAAAAGTAGGTTATGGCTTATTAGGCCGGGTAATCGATGGTCGCGGTGAGCCGTTAGATGGCAAAGGTGCTATACAGTATGAGGCCGATGTTTCGCTGGTGGGAAAAGAAATAAACCCGTTAACTCGTGAACCCATTAAACAACAGCTGGATGTCGGAGTGGCGGCCATAAATGCCATGCTCAGTGTCGGGCGTGGTCAGCGTATGGGGCTGTTTGCCGGCACCGGCGTTGGTAAAAGTGTTTTACTGGGCATGATGACAAAATATACCAATGCTGATATTACCGTTGTTGGCTTAATTGGTGAACGAGGCCGGGAAGTTAAAGAGTTTGTTCAGGATATTCTCGGCGAAGAAGGCATGAAACGTGCCGTTGTCGTTGCCGCCCCATCCGATGCGCCACCATTGATTCGTTTGCACGGTGCCATGTTGGCGACCAGTATTGCTGAATATTTCAGAGACCAGGGCAAGCAGGTTCTGTTATTAATGGATTCTCTGAGCCGTTTTGCTCAGGCGCAACGTGAAATTGGTTTATCGATTTCAGAACCACCTGCCACCAAAGGCTATCCGCCTTCTGTTTTTTCAAAATTACCCCAGTTAGTCGAACGGGCAGGTAACGGTGATGCAAACCAGGGCTCGATAACGGCTTTTTATACCGTGCTAACAGAGGGTGATGATACCAACGACCCGATCGCCGATGCCGCCCGAGGTATTCTCGATGGTCATATCGTGCTCTCACGAAGACTGGCAGAACAAGGGCATTTCCCGGCGATTGATATCGAAGCCTCGGTCAGCCGGGTGATGCCATCGGTGGTTGATCTTGAGCATATGCAGGCGATGCAGGCGATAAAACAACTGTATTCCGTGTACCAGCAAAATCGAGATTTAATCAATGTCGGCGCCTACCAGCCTGGCTCAGACCCGTTGATTGATCTGTCTATTCGCTTACACGCCAATATTAATGCCTTTTTGAAACAAGCCATGAACGAGCAGGTCGATATGGCTGAGAGTGCCAAGCGCCTGGTGATTTTGGCCAATGAGCTGAACATGAATCAGCCTGTTCTCAGATAATAAGCTAAAGTTTAATAACCAACGGACGCTAAACTATTCAGGTTGCGGTGGAAATAATGAAACGTTCAAATAAACTCAAACCAGTGGTCTCCCATGCTAAGAATCAGGAGCAGGAGGCCGCTCGGGTATTTGCTGAAGCACAAAAGCGTGTCACTGATAGTGAAGATCAGCTGCACCAGCTGGAAAATTTCAGGGCCGAATACCTGCTTAAATATCAGACGCTTAGCCAGCAGCAGGGTTCCATGAGTAAATTGCTGGATTATCAGGCCTTTTTGGCAAAGTTGAATCAGGGCATTGGGCAGGCAAGCAACACGATTAAGCTGTGTTGTCAGCAACGTGATATTTTGAAGCAACAGTGGGTGCAAAGGCGTACTCGCTGTCAGGCTTTAGAAAGCGTTGTCGTAAAATATCAGCAAGACGAGCGAAAAAAGGAATCCTATCTCGAGCAAATGGAACAGGAAGAACTGACACAGCAGCGTTTTTTTCTAAATCGTAATTAAGGCTTCAGCAGCATTTTTCACATCACGGTATTTATTTAAATTGTTGGCCTGCGTTTTGCAATAGCTTTGATATGACTATTGTAGCGTGTGCTAATCAGCGCCATCAAAGAGTTGTCATATTATGATGACGATAAATATTTAGGAATGTGAAGATGCCATCAATAAATAATAGTTTCACCTTAGTGAATACACCGGTTCAGCCTGCTAACACCGAGCTGGCAATGGCCCAGACAGCTGATCAGGCAACAGGTAAAACGCCGTTTAACAAACACCTGAGTGATGAATTAGGCAAATCGAGTGAAGAATTAGCGCTTGCACCAGTGTTTGAGCTGGAGGCCGTAGCCGATGTGCTGAATGAGCTGCAATCGCTTCAGGAGGAAGATGCTAGCCTCCTGAATGGCAACGTATTGCCTCTGGATGAAACAAATGATGCGTTTTTAGTAGAAGCCGAGGGCTTAAGTACGCAGCCAGTTGCGGCAGACGGCTCTCCAATAGCGGCTCTGATTGCTGTTGAGACAAAAGGCCCTGCTTCCGCTGTGCAAATCGCCGTCAGCGGTGAAGCGTCGAATATATTGAGCGACGATGTTACTGATAGCAGCAGCCGACAGCCGACGATTAATCAGCCATCTGTGTTTGATCCGAGCGCTGATAATTCACAAACTCAGCATGTGATGGCCGCAAGCCTGTCACCCGGCCGGCTTAAAGTAGAAATGAGCAGTTTTAATAATCCGGATAAGAATAAAAATGTCGGGCCGCTGGCGCAAAATGACAGCGCTTCATCTGAACTGGAAATGTCAGATCTCGACTCATTTGAGATTATTGAAACAACAGAGCTGACAGAGTCGGCTCAGCAAAAACAAACCAATACCGTGGCAACAGCATCGACAGGTATCAAGTCAGAAATGTTCTCAGCGGAGCTGACCCGGTTAATGCGTACCACAGCAACAGCAGTAACAACACCGCAGCAACCTGGCAGCGCAGTCATGACAGACGCGACTAAGATGCCAGCCGATAGCTTTAGCACATTGCATCATGAAGTATTGACCCCGGTGGGTAACAAACAGTGGGGCACTGAGTTTTCACAGCGTGTGAGCGTGATGTTTAATAATGCTCAGCAACAGGTCGCTGAATTGCGTTTAAACCCTGCCCATTTAGGCCCTGTCAGCGTGCGTTTGCAGATTGAAGATGATAAGGCAAGCATATCATTTGTGACACACCAGACGGCTGTTAAAGAAGCCATTGAAGTCTCCTTGCCCAAATTAAGAGAGCAATTACAGGAGCAGGGGCTTGACCTGGCTCATGTCGATGTCTCACAGCAGGACAATAATGAGGCCTCGGCGGATTCTGCTTCCGGGCAGTCATCGCAAAGCTACTCAGACGGTATCTCTGAACAGGAAGAAACCGCAACAGAGGCCGTGGTCACGCTTGATGTCTCTGATGGTGTCAGTATTTTTGTTTAAACGTTAAAAATTTGTTAACAAACGGAAGTAAATCAATATTTTATTGGCGGAAAGTAAAGTAATAGGCTATATCACATACTGAATGATAACCGTTAAATTATCTGATTCGACTGAATAGATTGGTTTTTAAAACAATAGGTTAGTGTTAATTGATAAATCGATAACAAATTTAAGACTAACTTGGCTAGAACGGGCTGATTTTATGCCAGTAACAATATAAAAAATGGGGTTCTAAGATATGGCTTTGATATTAACTGTTGATGACTCGGCTTCAATGCGGCAGATGGTTGCATTTACACTCAAAGGCGCGGGTTATGATGTGGTAGAAGCTGAGGATGGACAAAAAGCGCTGGATGCTTCTAAGGGCAATAAGTTTGATCTGGTTATTACCGATGTCAATATGCCGGTAATGGATGGCATCACTTTTATCAAGCACCTGCGTACTGAAGCAAATTACAAATTCACGCCTATTTTGATGCTAACAACAGAATCATCAGCCGATAAAAAAGCCGAAGGTAAAACGGCTGGGGCGACAGGCTGGATTGTAAAACCCTTTAATCCAGATCAGTTGCTGGCAGTTGTAAAAAAAGTCATCGGTTAGTGAACGTTTCTTAGAAACTAAGAACAAAGAGACGGAATCCTTATGGCAATTGATATGGAACAGTTTCATCAGGTCTTCTTTGAAGAAAGCTTCGAAGGACTGGATGTGATGGAAACGGGTTTGCTCAATCTTGATAATGGTGAAGCGGACGACGAAGAGATCAATACAATCTTTCGCGCAGCGCATTCAATCAAAGGCGGAAGTGGTACCTTCGGCTTTCAAAATATCGCTGATTTTACTCATATTATGGAAACACTGCTGGATGAGGTGCGTGATGGCATTCGCGAACTGAACCATGCCGGTATTAATGTCTTATTAAAATCAGTCGATTGCCTGCGCATGATGATGAACGCTGCCAGCGAAGGCAGTGACGTTGATGATGATGAGGTAAAAGTAAATTTCGATGCGTTACAAAATATTCTAGGCTCTGAGAGTGGCCCATCCACAGCGGCATCGACAGCTGTTGTGGCATCCGATACGCCTGCAGCAGTCAGTGCAGGTGCTGGCTGGAAAATCAGTTTTGCACCGCATAAAAATTTCATGCAGTTTGGTAATGATCCGGTAAGAGTGATCAGAGAGCTGGCCACGTTAGGGGCACTAAATGGACGAGTTGATACCAGCAAAGTCCCTGATTTTGCCAGTCTCAATCCTGAAGATATGTATCTGTCCTGGGAGATGGAATTAGCGGGTAATGTGAATAAAGCGGCAATTGATGATGTTTTTGCCTGGGTTGAAGATGAGAGTGATATCTCAGTCAGCGAAGCAAAGAATACCGCTGCCGAGGCCCCGAACTCTGCAGATGCCCCGCAAGAAGCGGCCTCTCAAACGGCAGTAGCAAAGAAAAGTCCGGCGGCAAGTACAGAAAAGAAAGAAAAGGCCGCAGCGGCCAGCAGTTCGATTCGAGTCGGCATCGATAAAATCGATGACTTGATCAATATGGTGGGTGAGCTGGTCATCACGCAGTCGATGCTGAGCATGCTGGGTGAAGACTTTAATATGAGCCGGCTGGAAAAATTACAGGAAGGTTTGATTCAGTTAAGCCGCCATACACGCGAATTACAAGAAAGTGTCATGCAAATTCGCATGGTACCCATTAGTTTTACCTTTAGCCGTTTTCCTCGAATGGTGCGTGATCTGAGTGAAAAACTGGGTAAAAGAATGGAACTGGTGATGCACGGTGAAAACACCGAGCTGGATAAAACCGTCATAGAAAAAATTGGTGATCCGCTGGTACACCTGGTTAGAAACAGCATCGATCATGGTATTGAAATGCCAGCCGACCGGATAGCAGCCGGCAAGCCAGAAATGGGCACTATCCAGTTAAATGCCTTTCACCGTGGTGGCAACATCGTGATTGAAATTACCGACGATGGTAAAGGCATTGATAAAGAGGTGATCTTTAATAAGGGTGTTGAAAAAGGCTTAGTCGAGCCAGGTGCCAAGTTATCCGACCAGCAAATATATGACTTATTATTTAACCCGGGCTTTTCAACCGCAACAGAAATCACTGATGTTTCCGGCCGGGGCGTCGGCATGGATGTGGTGAAGAAAAATATTATGAGTCTGGGTGGTGCAATAGAAACCCATTCTGTTAAAGGCCAGGGTTCTATATTTAGTATACGCTTACCGCTGACATTAGCCATTCTGGATGGTCAGTCGGTAAGTGTGGGTTCGGATAATTATATCATTCCGCTGGTATCAATTGTCGAATCGGTGCAGCCGAAAAAAGAAAGTTTAAATATGGTAGCCGGCAAAGGCGAAACCTATAAATTACGCGATGAATACCTGCCGATCATACGGGTAGGCGACTTATTTCAGATACCGGATGCCAAAGCGCAGAAGCTGGAAGATGGATTACTGGTGGTGGTCGAGGCAGACGGCAAACGGTTTGGTGTCTTTGTCGATGATTTGTTAGGACAGCAGCAAGTCGTGATCAAATCACTGGAGTCCAATTACAAACGCATTGACGGTATATCAGGCGCAACTATTCTGGGCGATGGCTCGGTTGCCTTAATTCTGGATATTTTAGGTTTGGTTCGAATGACATCAAAACAGGTGTAATAACTGCTATGAGTAATGAAGCAGAACAAATAGATGATGTAGTTGATATCGATGCGGAATCTGATCTAGGTGATGAGTACCTGACATTTCAGCTGGCGGATGAAGAATACGGTGTTGATATTTTAAAAGTCCGTGAATTAAGAGGCTGGGAGTCAGTGACTCGCATCCCTAATTCGCCCTCTTATGTCAAAGGGGTGTTGAATTTGCGCGGTGCTATTGTGCCGATTATTGATTTACGTGAACGCTTTAATTTAACCGTGACCGATCTTTCAGAAATGACGGTAGTCATTGTGTTAGCAGTTAAAGATAAGAAAGATGGTCACGAGCGCACCATGGGAGTCGTGGTTGACAGTATCTCCGATGTGGTGCACGCAAAATTGAACGATGTTCAGGCAACGCCTGAGTTTGGTTCGCATTTAGACACAGAATATATAGCAGGATTGGCGGATGCCAAAGGCAAGATGCTGATGTTGCTGGATGTAGATGCAATGTTGTCAATTAGCAGGATGGGTTAGGTGTGAGTTTCTGTAGCAGTAAGTTAGAAGCCAGACAAATAAAACAGAAAATTCATCAAGAGAATTTTAAATTAAAAAATCAGGATTGTGGACGGAGAAGTAAGTCATGAGAATAAATGAACCAGTGACGCATAACGAAAAGGTAATGAGAGAGGATCAGTTCCTTGTTACTAAAACGGACTTGAAAGGTATTATTACTTTCGTTAACCGTGATTTTATGGAAATCAGTGGCTTCACTCGTGATGAGCTGGTGGGTAAAAACCACAATGTTGTGCGACACCCTGATATGCCTCCCGCTGCCTTCGAAGACTTATGGAGCACTGTCAAAAATGAAAACCCCTGGGTTGGCCTGGTTAAGAACCGCTGCAAAAACGGCGATTATTACTGGGTGGATGCCAATGTAACGCCTATTCTTGAAGGCGGGCGTATCGCCGGGTATATGTCGGTAAGAAACAAGCCGAGCCGCGATAAAGTAGCTGCTGCGGAAAGGCTTTATGCCGATTTAAATGCCGGCAAGACGCTCAAACCAAGTTTAATGAGCCGGATTAATATCTTTAATAAAATGAAGATCTGGCAGAAATTATTATTTGTGGGTGTGCTTTTCTTTGCATTGATTGGCGCACTGGCAACCAATATATACCTGCTCACTGATGAAGACGTTGTTTTTACAAAACAGGAAAAAGTGGGTGTTGAATACATTGGCGCCATTCGCCAGGTGATGCAAAGTTTGCCGCAACACCGCGGCATGAGCGCGGCCTATTTGAATGGTAATAAAGAAATTAAAACGAAGGTGTTGTCAAAGCGTAGTGATATTGATGCAGACTTTAATGCCTTAAAAGCCGTTGATGAGCGATTAGGTGCAGAGCTAAAAACAACACTTGCATTAAGTAAAATAATCGATCAGTGGGGCCAGTTGAAGCAGGAAACTTTCCAGTTATCGGCAAGCGAGAGTTTTTCGCGTCATACCGCACTGCTGGAAAAAGTAATTGCATTAAATATTGATGTGGGTAATAGCTCGAACCTGATTCTTGATCCTGAAATCGACAGCTTTTATGTGATGGATTTGCTGATCAATCGCATCTTGCAGCTTACCGAGAAAATGGGACAGGTACGGGGTCTTGGTGCCGGTGTGATTGCAAAGTCTGCCATGACAGCTACGCAAAAAGAACAGTTGATTAAATTAAAAGTGTTAAATGATGGTCTGGTCGATGGCATTGCATTAGCCATGACCTCGGCATATAAAGCGAATCCAAAAATCAAGTCAAGGCTTGCCTCGTATTCAGACACAACTGAAAAATCACTGAAGGCTTTTAATAAAAAACTTGATAAGGTACTGGCTGGCAGATTTTCGGAGCTGGAATCAACAGAGTTTTTTGCCGACGGTACTGATGCTATTAACAGTACCTTTGCGCTTTATGATGCGGCTCTGCCAGTTTTGAATGATTTGCTGGATGACCGTGTGGCTGGATTACAAGCCAATGAGCTACAGATTATGATTCTGATTCTGATTGGAGTCTTCATTGCCGCGGCAATCGGGTTCCTGATTGCCCGGGATATATTGAGTGTGCTGACTAAAACCAATACTGAGTTTGATTATTTGGCTGAAAATGAGTTTAAACGTGATATTGATGTGTTGCGTAAGGATGAATTCGGTGACTTGTTGCGCTCGATGAAGAGCATGCAAATCAAGCTTGGCTTTAATGTCAATGATACCAAACAGAATGCTGATGAAATGAAACAAATCAAGGTCGCGCTGGATAATGTCTCAAGCAGTGTGATGATGGCAGATAACGATAATGTGATCATGTATATGAATAATGCGGTCACAAAACTGATGAAGACAGCGGAGTCTGATATCAAGAAAGATTTACCAGATTTTGATGCTGATTCATTAGTGGGTACATGCATTGATGTATTCCATAAAAACCCGGCGCACCAGCAGCAATTATTAAAGAATATGACAGCGGCTCATGCCGCCCAAATTGACGTCGGTGGACGAATCTTTAGACTGACTGCGAATCCTGTTGTCAATGAACAGGGTCTGCGACTGGGTACAGCGGTTGAATGGCTGGATCGCACCAATGAGGTTGCGGTTGAAAAAGAAGTTGAAAACATAGTCAGCTCTGCGAAAGCAGGCGACCTGACACAGCGGCTGGAACTGGCTGGAAAAGACGGTTTCTTCTTACAGCTGAGTGAAGGTATCAATGACATGATTGGCACTATCTCCGAGAGCTTTGAGGATGTAGCGCGTGTTATGCGCTCGATGGCCGACGGTGATCTGACACAGAAAATTACTGCTGAGTATCAGGGTACTTATGCTGATGTTCAGACAGACATCAATGCCACCATTGATAAGTTTGAAGAAGTGGTGGGCAAGATCATTGAGTCCAGTGAGTTCTTTAAGAACACCAGTGAGGAAATTGCCTCCGGTAACAATAACCTCTCACAGCGGGCAGAAGAGCAGGCTTCAACACTTGAAGAAACAGCCTCAAGCATGGAGGAGTTAACCGGCACTGTTAAAAACAATGCCGATAATGCGCAGCAGGCTAACCAGCTAGCGGCAGGTGCACGAGCCACAGCAGAAAAAGGCGGCGACGTGGTTAAAGACGCTGTCATCGCTATGGATGAAATCAATAGCAGTAGTACTAAGATTGCTGAGATCATCGGTGTAATCGATGAAATTGCATTCCAGACTAACTTGTTAGCACTCAATGCTTCGGTTGAAGCGGCCAGGGCGGGTGAGCAAGGCCGCGGTTTTGCCGTGGTTGCAACCGAGGTACGGAATCTGGCCGGACGAAGTGCGACGGCCGCCAAAGAAATTAAAGACCTGATTACAGACAGTGCTGAAAAAGTTAAAAACGGTTCGCAGCTGGTGAATGAGTCAGGTGAAACCTTAAGTGAAATTGTTGCCGGCGTTAAGAAAGTGGGCGATATTATTTCCGAGATAGCAGCGGCCAGTGCAGAGCAGTCGGCCGGTATTGATCAAATCAATAAAGCGGTTTCACAAATGGATGAAATGACGCAGCAAAATGCTGCGCTGGCCGAAGAGGCTTCCGCTGCCAGTGAATCATCGGTTTCAAAAGCAGTAGAGATGGTGGCACTGGTTGATTTCTTCAGTACTAACTCAGCAGCAGGACGAAGCAGCTCTGCGGCACCTAAGGCAGAGTCTAATGAGCACTCATCGGCACCAGCAGCACGTCCTGCAAGAGCTAAATCAAAAGTTAAACCAGCAGCAAGAAATGTGGTAGATGACGATGATGAATGGGAAGACTTTTAAGTTAGCTAACTATCTACGAGATAAATAATGTCTGAGTTTTTAAATATCAATGAAAAGGTGAGCAGTGAAACTGTCGCCAGACACCTGCAATATCTTACTTTCTTATTAGGTGAAGATATTTACGGTGTTGATATTTTACGTGTTCAGGAAGTGCGTGGCTGGACCAAAGTCAGGAAGATTCCGAATACACCGGAATATGTCAAAGGTGTGCTTGATCTTCGTGGCACGATTGTTCCTATTCTTGATTTAAGGATGCGCCTGTCACTTGATAAAGTTGAATATTCTCCAATTACTGTTGTCATTGTTTTGGCAATAGAAGTTGGAGAAAATAAATATACGATTGGAGTCGTTGTTGATACCGTTTCAGATGTGCTTGATGTTGTGAAATCAGAAATCAAACAGTCTCCGGATTTTGGCTCAAAAGTTGAAACAAAGTTTGTAGAAGGTATGGTGATGACTGAATCGGGCATGGTGGTTCTGATGGATATAGATAAAATGCTAAATCCAGAGGAATTAAGTGCATTAAAGCATATAGCAGACTAGACCGTGCGCATTTCACAATAATAATTAAAGGCGGTAATGAATGACTGCAAGGGTAATATCAGTCATAAATCAAAAAGGTGGTGTTGGTAAGACGACGACGTCTGTGAACATGTCTCATGGCTTGGCCCTCAGTGGCTACCGGGTTCTCGCAATAGATCTTGATCCCCAGGCGCACCTGGCTTCCAGCCTTGGAATAACCCGTGAGGATATAGCCGGGCTGGATGCTGTCTTTCTAAAAGGTGTGCCGTTACATAGCGTGCAAATAACGGTCCGGGAGAATCTTAAATTGATTTCTGCCGGTGGTCACCTGAATGAGGTGGAAAACCTCGATGGTGGTAAATCCAGAGGTTTATTATTGAAGCGAGCGTTAGATCAGTACAATGAAGATGTTGATTTTATCATTATTGACAGCCCGCCATCTTCGGGATTGCTTGTTATCAATGCATTATTTGCTGCAGAGGAAATATTAATTCCAATGACCGGTGACTATCTCGCAATGCAGGGGCTATCGCATTTAATGGCAACACTTACAAACTTTGAGGAAGCATTGCAGAAGTCATACAAGCAGTGGATTGTTTTGAGCCGTTTTCATGACAGGAGACGTCTGGCGCAGGAAGTGCGTGACAAGCTGATAGAATATTTCCCCGATTCGGTACTGCAGACATCAATATCAGAAGCGGCCGCTCTTGCTGAGTGCCCCGGTTTTGGACAAACTGTTTATGAGTATAGGCCCAACAGTAAATCAGCAGATGAATACACTTCGTTAGTAAATGATTTAATTTCAGGGAGGGTTTTTTGATGGCTAAAAAGTCAGTGAAAAAAACCACTAAAAAAGTAGCGGCAAAGAAAAAAAGCACTGCGGCTAAGAAAGTGATGGCCAAACCTAAAAAAAGCCCGTTCAAATCCAAGCTCGGTCATGACCCTTTATCCTGGATAACGGGCGAAGATGCAAATGAATACGGCGTGTCTTTTGATGATATAGGCAGTGGGTCTGAAGCTGCCGTCAATAAAGTATCAGGCATTAAGCCAGATATTACTGTAGTTGAAAATGAAAATGCTCTAGCTGATGAAGGCTGGGGCTTATTTGACGATGAGCCTTCAATCGTTGCCTCAAGCGAAGAAGAAAGTAACAGTGATGACGGTTCATGGGGTCTGTTTTCTGCTGATGATGATTCAGCAACCGATTCAGCCTTGCCAGTTGGAGAAGGAGTTGCCTGGGGACTGTTTGAAGAGAATACACCAGTGGATTCTGATGTCGACTCAGATGCATTAGTCGTCAATCTGCCTGCGGCTTTCAATGTTGCGCATATAAATAAGGTTTACCATGATTTCGAGATGGTGATTGATAAAAGTAGCGATATCATTGTCGATGCCAGTGAAGTAGAAACAATAGATGCGACAGGTTTGCAGCTGCTCTTTGCAACTCAGAAAGAATTGCAAAAGCGTGATTGTAAACTGGTTATAAAAGATGCATCTGAGAAAATTGAATTGTTATCTTCTTCGTCTTTTTTAAGTAACTTATTGAATATTTCAGGTTAATGTATGGCTGTTACCGTTAAACAGGATAGAGAATACGTCTTTACAGAAAAGGACTTTAATTATCTAAGAAGAGTCGCGAATGACTATTCCGGGATAACGGTATCTGATGACAAATATGACATGTATTATGCCAGAATTGCCAAGCGGGTTCGCTCTCTTGGACTGAATGATTTTTCCGAGTACTGTAAATATCTTAAAAATAATCACGCTAAAGAGTTCACTAATTTCATAAATTCCATCACCACCAATCTGACGTCTTTTTTCCGGGAAAACTATCACTTCGATTATTTGGCAAGTCACATTATTCCTGAGCTTAAAGAAAAATATGCAGATAAAAAATCATTCAGAATCTGGTGTTCAGCCGCTTCTACAGGTGAGGAACCGTACTCAATAGCTATTACACTGGCTGAAAATGTCAATATCGATAACTGGAATATCGCTTTTCTTGCAACAGATATTGATTCAGCGGTGTTAGATACTGCACGTGAAGGGGTTTATGAATCACAACGTATTGCCAACTTAACAAAAGCACGGAAAAGTCGCTGGTTTAGTAAAGGCAGGGGCGAGAATCAAGGCATTGTTAGGGTTGATGACAAACTGCGTAATTTGATTTCGTTTAAGCGCTTGAATCTCATTCAGGAGTGGCCGTTATCAAAAAAAGTCGATGTTATATTTTGCCGGAATGTATTTATATATTTTGATGGGCCGACGAAAGAAAATATCATCGAGCGATACTACGATCTATTAAACGATGGTGGTTATTTGATTCTTGGTCATTCTGAGTCAATCCATTCGATGAATAATGATTTTGAGACAGTAGGTCATACCATTTATAGGAAAAAGGCTTGAGATGACATTAAGTAGCGATAAACACCGTTTACATAAAGCATTGCCTGAATTTGAGGGTGTTAAACGTTATTGGGATAAAACAAATAACTGTGTGGCCGCAAAGATACTGCCGGGTGAGTATTACGTATCTGTAACCAATGAGTTGATTACTACTGTATTGGGTTCATGTATATCGGTTTGTATTCGCGATGCAAAGAACGGTGTGGGTGGTATGAATCATTTTATGTTGCCAAAGGATAATAGTATGGGTGGCAGTATTGTCAGTGATGCTGCCCGCTATGGAAACTATGCGATGGAACATTTGATCAATGATATTTTGCACTACGGCGGAGAGCGCAGAAACCTTGAGTTTAAGGTTTTTGGCGGCGGCAAGGTGCTTGATATGAAAATGGATATTGGCAAAAAAAATATTGATTTTGTTTTTGATTATTTGAAAACAGAACGCTTTTCTATTTTATCTGAGGATGTCGGTGATATATACCCAAGAAAAGTTAATTATTTTCCATTAAGCGGGATCGCTAAAGTCAAGAAGCTCAAAAAATTACATAATCAAACGATTATCAGCAGAGAAAATAAATATCGCGATGAAATACAGCATGCACCTGTGGTGAGTGATATTGAATTGTTTTAATAGAGACTAAAATCATGTCGAAGATAAAAGTTTTGATAGTTGATGATGCAGCATTAATGCGCAAACTATTAACTGAAATATTATCATCAAGCCCAAAAATTGAAGTCGTGGGTACGGCAGCAGATCCGATTATTGCTCGTGATAAAATTAAACAGCTGAACCCTGATGTTATAACACTTGATGTTGAAATGCCCAGGATGGACGGGGTCACATTCCTCAAAAACCTGATGCGTTTGCGACCTACACCGGTAGTGATGATATCAACTCTGACCGAGGATGGTGCTGATGTCACGCTGGAAGCCCTTGAAAGTGGCGCTATAGATTATATCCCTAAACCTAAGGCTGATTTCGAACACTCATTAAATGATTATGCAAAGGATATTATCGAAAAAGTCATCACGGCATCAACCGTTAAAGTCAGCAAAATAGAAAGACGTATTAAGAATTTTGAAAACATGAAGATTTCGCCAAAGCTTTCTGCTGACGCTATTCTTAAAGGTGCTACTAAAAGCGGTATTAAAAATACTACTGATAAATTTATTGCAATCGGTGCTTCCACGGGCGGAACAGAGGCTGTCAAGGAAGTGCTAATGGCGCTGCCTTCAGATGTACCTGGAATCGTTATCGCCCAGCACATACCCGGCACATTCAGTTCCAGTTTTGCCAAACGTTTAAATGAATATTCGAGTCTTACGGTTCGAGAAGCCAGAGATGGCGATCAGATTCTGCCAGGGCATGCTTACCTTGCTCCCGGTGACAGACACCTGATCATAAAGAGAACAGGGGCAAAATACATTTGTGAGTTAAACGACGGGCCTGAAGTTAACCGGCACAAACCCAGTGTTGATGTGTTGTTTCGCTCAGTAGCGCTAAGTGCGGGCCCCAATGCCATGGGCATCATGCTCACAGGCATGGGAGCTGATGGCGCCCAGGGTTTGCTGGAAATGAAACAGGCCGGTGCATTTAATATTGCACAAGACGAAAAAACCTCAGTTGTCTGGGGCATGCCGGGGGCTGCTGTCAATATAGGAGCGGTTCATCAGGAGGCTGCGCTGGAAAATGTCGCAAAAGAAATCCTCAAATATGCCAGAAAAAACACAGTGAAATAACAGGGACGGTGTTCATTTGTTTATTGCAATTTTACAAAAATACGCTTTTGCTATTCTCATTAGTATTTTTGTATTGTTATATGGTGCTGTTTTCAGTGATTTCACATACAGTCTTATATCACTGCTAATTGTTTTTCTCTGTTGGCTTGTGAATGGTTTTATTGTTCAGTTCAAACTAAATCAATCGCTGCAAGTTGGGCCAACAGTTTCCGGAGGCAGTGCTGGTATAGCTGATGTTAACGATCAGGTTGCGGGGTTAACAAAGTTAATATCCGGAGAGCTTAATGCGTTAAAGGGCAGCTCTCAACAGGTGGGCAATATAGTCTCGGATGCTGTAGCAGATCTGGCTAACAGCTTCTCGACACTTAGCCTGGAAGCCCGCTCGCAGGAACAGCTGATCATGAGTTTGATTGTTAATATGAGTGATGCGGATACAGATGGGTCGGGCCGCTTAACGATTAAACAATTTGCCACTGAAACTGACGAGATCCTCAATTATTTCATCAGTCACATTGTTAATGTGAGTAAAGAAAGCATGGTTATGGTGCACACTATCGATGATATGGTGCTTAATATGAATGAGATCAACAGCCTGCTGGCAGATACCAAGACCATTGCAGATCAGACAAACCTGCTGGCATTGAATGCAGCTATTGAAGCTGCTCGTGCCGGGGATGCCGGTCGTGGTTTTGCTGTCGTGGCTTCTGAAGTAAGGGCGCTTTCAATACGCTCTAATGAATTTAATGAAAAAATAAAGATTGCTGTACAGCGTTCCGTTGCTGATATGACGACGGCGCAGCAAATAATTGCTGATATTGCATCTAAAGATATGAGTGTGGCTATACAGTCAAAAGATCGCGTTGAAGAGATGCTTGATAGTTTGAACGAGATGAATGTATTTATCGCGACGAAATTGTCTGAAGTCAGCAGAATCACTGAAAATATTGAACAGGGAGTAAATCTTGCGATTCAGGCTCTTCAGTTTGAGGATATTAGTCGGCAGTTATGTGAATATATTCATTCACATTTAGGTCAGTTGAGCAGCGGTTTTGAAATCATGTATACTCAATTGCTGGATATACAGTTTGAAGATAATGATCCGGAAAAGCTGATTGAAGTGTTATTATCTACCAATAAAATATTACAAGCTGAATTGAATGAAATCAGCCAAAATGCCAGAAAGAAAGTTCAGCAGGATAATATGTCAGAAGGTGTCATAGAGTTATTTTAAGTGGAGTAAGAAATGTCAATTGTTACAGATAAATCTGAAAGTGGAAAAGATATCACCATCAAAATTGATGGACGATTCGACTTCAGTTCACATCATGAATTTCGTGATGCTTACCGAGGCGCAAGTGAAGCGGGTACATCATTTGTTCTGGATATGACCAATACGGAATATATGGATAGTTCAGCGTTAGGTATGATCTTGTTATTAAAAGAGCATTCCGGCACATTAGGCGGTGATATAAAAATCATCAATGCCAACGCAGAAGTGAAAAATATCCTGCAGATTGCAAATTTCGATAAATTATTCAGCATTTCCTAAACTGGAATATCATCCTCAAAAGCTGAAACAACGCAGTCTAGAGGATATTGGGCATAATCTTCATGGATGCCGGTTCAGGAACAGCCGCCGGCTTAGACTTGTTTATTTCCCAGCTCAATAAATCATAATAACTGCGTATGTTTTCGACATATTTTACCGGCTCCCATCCTCGTGCATAGCCGTATTTTGTCTTTTTATACCAGCGTCGTTGAGCCAGTAATGGTAAAGATGATTTAACGTCGATCCATTTATTGGGGTCTTTGCCCAGCTTTTCGGTAATCTTTCTTGCATCTGCCAGGTGACCAAAACCAACATTATATGAAGCCAGTGCCATCCAGGTGCGGTCGGGCTCGGGAATGTCTTCATCCATACGGCTTATCAGATGTGAAAGATACTTGGCGCCGCCAAATATACTGCTTTTTGCATTGAGTCTGTTTTTAACACCTAACTGACCGGCTGTTCTGCGGGTTAGCATCATAATGCCGCGTACGCCTGTTGGTGAAATGGCGCGTGTATTCCAGTGTGATTCCTGATAACCAGCTGCGGCTAATAGTTTCCAGTCAAGATTATTTTTCTCGGCTGCGTTAATAAAGTGTGATTTATAAAACTTAAGCCGAGTAGAAATATGCCGAACAAATCGGCGTACGCCTACATAATCAAATTTTTCAGTGTGGCCATAATGGCGCTCAATTATCTGTTTTAAAGTGCCATTATTTTTGATTTTAATCAGGTAATCACTGGCCGCCTTAAACAGGCTGTCATCATTGCTTTTAGGAAAGGCCCACGCGAGCTTTTCAGGCTCGCTTATATCAAAGGCAACATCAAGCTCAGGGAAAAAGTGCCTGTATATCATAAATTCATTAGAGTCTGATATGGTATTATCAATCAGTTTTTGAGCAACCAGATAAAGTAGCTGGTCACTGTCTGCGGTTTCTGTATCTGTCCAGCTCAGCTCTGAGTTCTGCTTTGCAATGTTTCTTAAATTGTGAGAATGACTGCTGCCTGAAACAATTTCAATATGTTTATTAAAAAGGTCTTCCAGTGTTTTTGGTCTTATATTATTACGGTGGTATATGACCTGTTGTTTTACTTCCTGATAAGAAGGGGTAAATTTGACGATTTTCAATCGTTCGTCAGTAATGCTTAACCCGGCAGCAGCAAAATCAGCATGGCCATTAGTCACCGTCGGCAAAATGTCGTTAAACTTGTTGGCTATCACAATTTTGAATTTAACACCCAGAGAATCAGCAAAGCCTTTGATCAGGTCATATTCAAGCCCGGTATCACCGTCAGTGGTTTCATAAAAGGTAGTTGGGCTGTTTCTGGTGATAACGGTGAGTTCACCCCGGGAAAGGACCTTTTCTAGCTGGTTAAAGGCTAAATTAGGGATGAAGTTAAAGAAGAGAAGCACGGTCAGGAAAGTGGTTAAAAGCCCTATGCCAATCTTAAAACATTGAGTTCGGTTCTCGAATAGCTGCATATATTGCTTCCGCGTCTGCTGTTATTATATTTTACCAGCCTATTGTGATAATTTGTCATAGATCGGTGTAAAAGAGTAGCGGTGATAAAGTATTTGACGCATAAATGACATTGTAAATGTGGCTTAAGTATCTGTATTTATTGATAAACCTGAATTAAGTCTGTACTTTTTTTTTGTTTACCACTTATCGGATGACGGCTTATATTGCCGTTTTAAAAACCCGATCCGGTGAAATGTTAATAAAATGCCCTAATGGAATTCAATCTATGTTAGAATCGCGCTCCTGACTGATTTATGCTTATAAAATCAATAGCTTAAAAATCATTTGGCTTGTTGCTGCGGGCGCTTTGGCTGCATCTGAGCCTGTTGTGACAGACTGTCAGGTATTGTGGAGAAGTGTCCGAGTGGCCGAAGGAGCACGCCTGGAAAGTGTGTATACGTTGATTCGTATCGAGGGTTCGAATCCCTCCTTCTCCGCCAAATAAATAGATAAAGCCCTCTGAGTTTTACTTATGAGGGCTTTTTTATTGCATAAAAGAAAAACAGAAGTTCGAGGCTTTGATAATAAAAGGTAGCGGTTCGAGTCTAAGAGCGCGCAGCGAACACAGACCAGCGATGCAGCAGCTAATGTCTGCTTCTGAGCCAAATAAATATACAAAGCCCACTGAGTTTACTTATGACGTTTTTTTCCAGTTTTCCTGGTAGCTGGCGTTACGATGCAAGTGTGTTGTCTGCACATCTTCAGATAATTCGGTACGATGCAGGGCTGCATAGTGTTTGGCATTATCTGTCGGCTTGCTTTGACTATTTTCGATCACTAGCAGACAGTTAGGTTTTATCTGCGGCTGTTATCGTTCGTTTGAGTGACCGGTGGTTATCAATTAACAGTTGTTCAAAGTCTTCTGCCGCAACAGGTTTGCTGCAGTAGAAGCCCTGGTATAATTCACAATCATATTGTTTGAGAATTTCAAGTTGTTCCTGGTCTTCAACACCTTCGGCAATAATTTTAAGGCCCAGGTTATGCCCCATGGCTATGATTGTTTTAACAATAGTCTCATCGTCTTTATCAAAGGTGATGTCGCGAATAAAGGAGCGATCAATTTTTAAAATATCAATCGGGAATATTTTTAAATAATTGAGAGAAGAGTAACCTGTTCCAAAATCATCGATTGAAATTTTAATGCCCAGTTTATGCAGGTTTTGCAATGTCTTGGCGACTTCTTCTGGTTTGTCCATGATGCTGCTTTCTGTGACCTCAAGTTCAAGCCAGCGTGCCTGAAGCCCGGTTTCATCTAATATTTTTTGAATATCGCTGATCAGGGTGTTCTGCCTGAATTGTCTTGGTGACAGGTTGACGGCGATCTGAATAGGACTGATGCCTTTGCTTTGCCATTCTTTGTTTTGTTGGCAGGCCGTTTTGATGACCCATTCGCCAACTTCAATGATCAGCCCGGTTTCTTCCAGAATAGGGATGAATTTGCTGGGTGAAATCAGGCCAAGGTCAGGGTGTAACCAGCGAATTAGTGATTCAGCACCGAGGATTTTTCCTGATCTGAGATCAATTTGCGGTTGATAGTAGAGCTTAAATTCATTTCTTTCTAGAGCCCGGCGTAAGCTACTTTTCATGGCCAGTTGTTCAAAACCCTGGGTGTCGACTTCATCATTGAAAAACTGGAAGCTGTTGCCGTCATGCTTGGCATGCTTTCTTGCTGATTCGGCATGCCTGAACAGCATCGCCTCATTGTCACTGTCTGTCGGCGCGATGGAGATACCTATGCTGGCGGTAATAAATACTTCATGTTTGTTGAGCATGATCGGTTTCGCAATACTGTCCAGTATCTCCTGGGCTTTTTTTGCCAGTTGACCAGGGGCCGATATATCGGGACAAATAACGATAAATTCATCGCTGCTGATTCTGGCAATTTTATCTATCTCGTTATTACAGCGTATGATTCTCCTGGCGATGATTTGCAGTAGTTTGTCACCTGCATCATGGCCCATGGTTTCATTGATATTGAAAAAACGGTCGATATCAATATTAAGAATGCCGATCAGCTCACTGTCTGACTCTCTCAGTGACAGGGTGTTTTTGAGAATTTCATGACTGAGTACACGGTTTGGCAGGTTGGTCAGCGTGTCATAAAAAGCCAGTTTTCGGATCTGCTCTGCATCCTGTTTTCTTTCTGTAATGTCGGCGAAGATTGCAATGTATTCAATAATATTATCAGCGTTATCTTTTAAAGTGCTTATTGTCAGTAGCTCAGGGTATATCTCACCGTTTTTCCTGCGGTTCCATATTTCACCTTGCCAGACACCGCTTGTATTTATCTGCTGCCACATGTCCTGATAAAAACAGTCTTCATGATTTCCGGATTTTAAAATATTGGGTTTTTTACCAATAATGTCGTGTTCGTTGTAGCCGGTTATTTTAGTAAAGGCGGGATTGACCCTGATGATAGTGTTGAGGCTGTCGCAAATTAATATACCTTCAATACTGTGTTCAAAGACATGCGCCGCCTGTAAGTTTTTTGCTTCACTTTCTTTTCTTTTTGTAATGTCTCGTTTGATAGAAACAAAGTGGCTGATTTCGCCGCGCTCATTCAGTACAGATGTGATGGTTTGTTCTTCAAGGTATTGCTCGCCACTTTTTTTGCAATTTATAAGCTCACTTTCCCAGACTTCGCCAGCAAGAATGGTTTTCCAGAGGTTGTCGAATAAACTTTTATCCTGATTCAATGAGTTCCATAAATGCGGCGTCTGATTGATTAATTCAGTGTATTTGTAGCCGCTAAGCCTGCTCATTGCCGGGTTTGCCCAGACAACTTTGCCGTTGATATCGGTGATGATAATGCTGTCAACCGAGGCTTCAAGGGCTGCGGCTAATAAATGAAGTTGTTTGAAGGTTTCATTGGAGTGTGTGATGTCTTGCAGTATGCCGGATATGTGCGTGGTTTCTCCCTGATGATTTGTAATGGCCTTACCCTGGCTTTTCACGGTGATTTCTTTGCCATGCTGTTGAATAATTGTGAATTCAAGCACAAAAGGCATTTTGCTTTTTATCACATTGTTAATCGCCTGCTTTAACATCTGATGATCGTGCTGATGAACGAAACGTAAAATATCGTCAAAACCATTTATAAATTCAGTTTTGTCTGTACCCAGTATGGTAAAAATTTCATTTGAACAATACACTGCATCAGTAGCAAGGTTCCATTCCCAGTTGCCCATCTGTGCAATATTCTGGGCCTCAGCCAGCCGTGCCTCACTGATAACGAGGTCTTTTTTTATCTGCTCTTTCTGCTTGAGGCTGAGCCATTCTCTGTGGTTTCTTTTAATGGTGCGGGGCAGGCTAATATAAGCTTCGGCAGTTTTAGCAAGGTAATCTATCGCGCCATTCTTCAGTACTTCAACGGCTAGTTTTTCATTACCCTTCGCGGTCAGAATAATGACCGGGATTTTTTTACTGACTAATGAATTGCTGAGCAAGATGGTGACATCCCCATCCGGCAGGTAATAGTCACTAATAATAATATCGGGTATTGAGCTTTGAATATGCCCCAGCGCTTCGGTTATCGATGACTTTGCAATTAGAGTGGGCGAGCTGTCCTGTAAAGAGAATGCCTTTAGCATCTGTTGTTGATCAGAGGTGTTTTGATCAATAATAAGAATAGTCATCTGTTTTTCGTTCATATTGGCTAATAGTATAAGCAAGTGTGATAAAAGAAAATCATAAATTTTAGAGTTACCGTGCTATCAGGGGTAAGCTTAAGTCAGATATCCGCGCTATTTCTTTTTTAGGTATAATCATTTGTCAGGATTAACAGGATCGAGCTTGCATAGACTGGCGTATTCGAGCAAAATAGCCTCGCCTTATGGTAGTTACTATCATACGGCCGATATGGTGACTCATTCTGGTTCCCTCGCAACGATAAACCGTGAACCCCGCCAGGCCCGGAAGGGAGCAACGGTAGCGGTGATCTCGTGTGCCGTGGTGTAGCTGGGATGGGTCGCTTCCAATTGCTTTTCTTCATTAGCTATTGCAGTCTCTTTAGCGTTAGAATACGTCTTTCTGTCATCGTTTTAAATAACAGTATTTTATCAATTATCAGGTTCTGGCGCGAAAATGGCGGCCTCAAAGTTTCAAAGAAATGGTAGGTCAGGAGCATGTGCTGCGGGCATTAATTAATGCGCTGGATGAAAACCGCCTGCATCACGCCTATCTGTTTACCGGTACCCGCGGGGTGGGTAAAACCACCGTTGCCAGAAACTTTGCTAAAGCATTAAATTGCGAGCAGGGAATCAGCTCAATGCCTTGTGGTCAGTGCCAGGCCTGTGTTGAAATCAGTGAAGGTCGCTTTATCGATCTGATCGAAGTCGACGCTGCATCGCGCACCAAAGTCGAAGACACCCGTGAGTTACTGGATAATATTTTATATGCACCCACCAGTGGCCGTTTTAAAATATACCTGATTGATGAAGTCCACATGTTGTCTAACCACAGTTTTAATGCGCTGTTAAAGACACTGGAAGAACCGCCATCGCATGTAAAATTTCTGCTCGCAACAACAGACCCTCAAAAACTTCCGGTGACCATCTTATCGCGTTGTTTACAGTTTAACTTAAAGCCGATGCCACCGGCACTAATCGCCAAACACCTGGAATTTGTACTGGCTCAGGAGGCGATTAAATTTGAAGTGCCGGCGTTGCATGAGATTGCTCATGCCGCTGACGGCAGTATGCGTGATGCGCTGAGTTTGACGGATCAGGCTATTGCCTATGGGCATTCTGAGGTAAATACTCAGGAAGTGCGGGAAATGTTGGGCACGGTGGCGCGTGATCAGGTTATCAATATTGTCAGAACCATTATAAGTAATGACGCGAATGCGATGATGGCAGCGGTTAATCAGCTGGCTCAAATGGCACCTGATTTTGATAACGCTCTCGCTGAGATTCTGGCCTTGTTACATAAGGTATCTTTGTTAAAGCAGGCACCGGATGCGCTTGATCAGCAAGTCCTGGATTTTGAAGAATTAAAGGCGCTGTCATTGACGCTATCGGCAGAAGATGCGCAATTGTTTTATCAAATTGGTTTGATCGGCAGGCGTGACTTGGCATTGGCCCCGGATATGAAGTCGGGTTTTGAAATGGTGCTGCTGCGAATGCTGGCATTCAGGCCAGTATCGTCAACGATGTCTCAATCAGCGGCACAAGGAACTGTCCAGGCAGTGAAAAGCCCTGCTTCAGCGGCGACCGTGTCGGCCGCTGAAAAAAAAACCATTAGTGAACCGCCGGTTGAGGTGGCAGCGCTAAAAGCGGAAGATGTGGCTGGCAGTCTGGCTAATAATGCTAATCTAAACACAGAGTGGCACGGTATTGTGAATGCCTTGCCGGTAAAAGGCATGGCCAGACAGCTGGCCTTGAATTGTGAGCTGAAGGCCTACGAAGATAAATTTGTAGTCTTAAATCTCAGTCATGAGCATAAAACCATGCTCACAAAAAGTGTTGAAGACCAGTTAACCAAGGCGCTCTGTGCTTTTTTTAATAGAGATTTGAAACTGAAAATAGAGTCGGGTGATGTGAGTCATGTCACGCCGGCAGTGGCAGAACAAAAAGAGATTGAAAATAAACAGCAATCGGCACAGCAAAGTATAGAAAATGATGCAGTTGTGCAGGCTTTTAAAGATAATTTTGGTGCAACGGTCATCGAGCAATCGGTGAGACCTGTTAAAGATTAATTAGATCAACAAGAGGTAAGGCAAATGAAAGGTGGAATAGGTGGCCTGATGAAGCAGGCGCAAAAAATGCAGGAAGATATGCAAAAAGCACAAGCTGAGCTGGCAACCCTGGAAGTTGAAGGTCAGGCAGGCGGCGGTATGGTTAAGGTGACGATGAATGGGCGCCATGAAATTCGTCGTGTCAACCTTGATGATAGCCTGATGAATGATGATAAAGAGATGCTGGAAGACCTGCTGGCCGCGGCCGTTAATGATGCCGTTCGCAAGGTAGAACAGCAATCCTCTGAGAAAATGTCGGGCCTGACAGCGGGCATGAATTTGCCGGCAGGTATGAAATTACCGTTTTAATTACTTAAAGCAGCAGCGATATGTCACCCCTGTTACAGCAACTGATCGAGGCTTTTCGATGCTTGCCCGGCGTCGGCCCAAAATCCGCCCAGCGCATGGCCTTTCATTTGCTGGAAAGGAATCGTGACGGTGCTTTAAAGCTTTCAGGCGTATTAAAACAGGCTGTTGAGGAGATCGGTCACTGTCGTCAGTGCCGTACCTTCAGTGAGCATGATGAGTGTCAGGTCTGTGCCGATTTATCACGTGATAATTCGCAATTATGCGTGGTAGAAACACCGGTCGATGTCTTGGCGATTGACCAGGCAACGGGATTTCGGGGCAAATATTTTGTATTAATGGGCCATCTCTCACCTCTGGACGGAATCGGCCCTGCCGAGCTTGGTCTGGATCTGCTGGAAGAGCGGTTTGTGCATGGTAATATCAAGGAAGTCATACTCGCTACTAATCCTACGGTAGAAGGTGAGGCAACGGCTCACTATATCAGTGAGATGGCTCTGGAACAGGGCGTAGCGGCATCACGCATCGCTCATGGCGTGCCTTTGGGTGGTGAGCTTGAATTTATCGATGGTGGCACCCTGGCACATGCTTTTAGTGGCAGAAAGCGAATATAGAGAAGGCTTTGGAGCACGGCTAGTATTTTGTAAATCCCTTGCTATACTCAGGGGCTCGGGGTTTAAACATGCGCCTTGCTACGGAGAGACTCATCAAGCATGTATGTCAGTGCTGCCAATTTATCCTTTAATCCGTATGACGTGGCCCGTGATGCGGGTCTCAGAATTCGTGTCAATCAGCAGCCGGCTGAATCAGCCAGTCAGAAAACACCGCAGCCAGAGCGGCTTGTTCAAGGTGAGGTCCTCAGTCGACAGAAAATCCAGAACTCTGATATTTCGAGTACGAATGATACGTTAGCCAACAGGCAGTTTAATCAGCAGCAGTCCGGCCTGAGTTATAATGCGCGACAGGCTGTGAACACGTACATCGCCAATCAATTTAGCGGCGAGGCGGCCGACCAAAAAAGAGATGTCGCTTCCGGCTCTCTGGTCGATGTCTATGTTTAGCCTGTGAATTCAAATGTTGCTTATTGAAGGCCCTGCAGCGTGTTTTAAAAAACTATGTTATTTTATGCCTAACAGAAATTAACAGGTAAATGAATGTGAGCGATTGTTTGTTTTGTAAAATCAATAATGGCGATATCCCCGCTGACATGCTCTATCAGGATGATGATGTGAGTGTTTTTCGGGATATCTCTGCACAGGCGCCATGCCATTTTCTGGTGATTCCTAAGAAACATATCTCGACAATTAACGATCTTGATAATTCTGATGCTGGTCTGGTCGGCAAGATGTTTTTAGCGGCTCAAGATATCGCCAGACAGCAAGGTATCTCGGAATCGGGATACAGAACTGTGATGAATTGTAATGATGATGGCGGCCAAACAGTGCACCATATCCATCTGCACGTGCTAGGCGGTCGTGCAATGAGCTGGCCTCCAGGTTAGCTTGTTAAGAATAACTGCGCAAAGTGGCCACAGCGGTTCACATCTGATAAATGTTAAAAACCTGAGCAAGATCGCCTGAGAATAAATCGTCAACTTCTTAAATGTTTTGGTGCTTTAATAAAAAGTATCCACTAGGAGAATCGCTGCTCTTGATGAATAAATCCTTGTCGATAGCAGTCACATCTATTAGAATGCGCGCTCTGTTATTGATGCAGGCGCGTAGCTCAGTTGGTTAGAGCACCACCTTGACATGGTGGGGGTCGGTGGTTCGAATCCACTCGCGCCTACCAATCTTTATAAAAGATTGGTAGCAGCTTCAGATAACAGATTGCGCCAGGCTCGCGAAATGGTGTTTGATTGCTCATTGGACGCTATATCGCTTTTAGCAGAAAGTCGGTTATAAATTCAATTATTTCACCTCATTACACTCCCCAATAGACATTTAGTCGTTTTACGCCAGTTTGTAGCGTTTTACCGTTTGTTCCCTAAAATCTCGCGTTTGTCAGGGATTGTCGCTGTATGATGCAACGAAATCCACATTTTCTGCGTATAATTATTGGAAAAACTGTGTATTTTTATAGATTTAGGATATATTCCTATAAATAACCTTAAAAAAGTAGATGTGATATTGGGGTGTGGTTTATCGCTGCGGGTAAATTTGTGGTCAAAACGGGTTTGATGATTAGAATGCGGTTAGTGTTAATATTGTCCGCTCAGCTGTCTCTTGCCGCCTGTGCTTTAGCCCCGGGAATGAGAGCGCCTGATCACGATATCGTCAATATTGAGGGCTATGATGCGATCTCTTTGACCTCAGTTCGTGATGCATTGGCCAGTCAAACGGGAGCTGATATAGAAAAAAAAGCCTCCGATCTGCAAAAAAGGGCAATTGATAAAGTTTATAGAATTGGTCCCAGGGATATTATTAATATCATTATCTGGAATCATCCCGGTTTGCTCTCGGTAAAAGCTGATCCGGAGAGCAACAGTGCGGCAGGTTTTCAGGTTCAGCAGGATGGCTCTTTATTTTTTCCTTTTGCAGGCACCATAAAAGCCAGTGGGAAAACAGTTGAAGATATTCGGCTCGAGTTAACAAAAAAGCTGACAAAAGTACTTAAAACACCGCAAATAAGCGTGAGTGTTGTCCGTTTTGCCAGCCAGCGCGTTTATGTACTGGGAGAAGTGAATACTCCTAAACTGATTGCGCTGCAAGGTTATCCGCTAACGGTGATGGAAGCGATGGCACTTGCAGGAGGCCTGACAGAGAACGCGAGCAGTAATAAGGCGTATCTGCTGCGTGAGGGTAAGAAGCTGGAAGTTGCGATAGGTGAAATGCTTTCAAATGGGCAAATACAGCATAATATCGCTTTAAAAGATGGTGATGTTTTGCACTTTCCAAATAACCGGGCCGAAAAAGTCTATGTCACCGGAGAAGTGAATCAGCCCAGAGAAGTGAAAATGGTGGCAGGTGAACTGAGTTTAAGCGAAGCCTTGATGGCTAGCGGGGGGCTGGACCCGCTCGCGGCTGATGCAAAGAATGTTTATGTTATACGTGCGGGTGAAACAAAAAAACCAAAAATGTTTCATTTAAATATGCAAGAAGCTGACGCATTTATAATAGGAGATGGTTTTCAGTTGCAACCACGGGATGTTGTTTATGTGGCAACTGCAGGAGCGACACAATGGAACAGGGTTCTGAATTTGATTATGCCGAGTATTCAGTCATTATTTTATCTGGATGTTCTTTCAAACAAATAGGTGTTTATTGTGGAAGATTCATATCTTCAAAAGCAAAATAATATAAATGACGATACTGTCAAATTATCAGAGGTGTTTTCGCATCTTTGGCGTTATCGTAACTGGGTGATATCTGTTGTTGTGATTTTTGTCGTGGCCGCGATTTTGTACCTGAAATTTGCAGTGCCTATTTATAAAAGTGAGGCAATGCTGCGAATTGAAAATGATAAAAATGCGCTTGCTGTTTTATCTGATATGGAAATGTTAGGCGGGCTTTCAACACCAAAATCCAGTGAGCATGAGATTATACGATCACGGCGGGTTTTGGGCGAGGTGGTCGATGAATTAAACCTGACGCTTTCTGTATCACCTGAATACCCTGTGCTTATCGGTGCTGCGATTCGTAAAAGTGATGCGTTTTCAATACTGGAAAACATTTTGTCAGAAAGGTATGCAAGGTTTGGTGAGTCTGTTGATGTCTCTGTTTTCACAACACAGCCCGGCATGCTGGGTGAGCCGTTTATTATTAAAGCCAAAAATGATAATGCATATGAACTATTAGATAAAAATGGCAATGTAATACTGACGGGGAAAACCGGCGCAGTAGTCAGTAGCAATGGTATTGAGATAAAAGTTGATTCTTTAACTAGTCACGTTAATGGTGAGTTTAATATTCGCTCGCTTTCCAGACAAGATGTCATTAATTTCTTATTTGATAAAGTAAAGGTAAGTTATAGCGATCGCCGCTCAAAGGATATCCTGAGGGTGTCTTTTGAACACGCCGATGCGGCATTGGCGGCAAAAGTAGTGAACTCGGTCTCCAGACATTATATCGATTACAACATTAAAACGCAGACTGCAGTGGCAGAAAAAACACTGGTTTTTATCGAAGATCAGTTAAGTAAATTTTCTGGTGATATGGTGTTTAGTAATGATATTTATAAAATGCTCATTAAAAAAACGCATCAGTTAAAAGTATTAAAGGCCGGTGAAATTGGCGGGGTCAGTGTTGTCGACTGGGGTGTTGTGGCAGAAAGAGCTGTTAAACCGAATAAATCACTGGTCTTTATGGCCTGTTTGGTGGCGGGTATTTTTCTGGGTGCTGTTTTAGCCCTGGTCAGGGCATTTATGGATAAAAAAATCTATGACCCTAATGCCATTGAATACAGTCTTAACCTGCCGGTTTACGCCACTGTGCCATTGAGTCAGGCTCAAGTTAAGTTAAACAGGCAGGCATTAAAGCTAACCAGTAATACGGATGAAAATCTGGGGGTGTTGTATAAAAACCACCCGGATGACCCGGCGATTGAATCCATGCGCTTTTTAAGAACCAATCTGGAAGGCGGTGAGTTAAAAATAAAACACCGGGGTGTGATTATTATCACCGGACCGACACCGAATGCAGGAAAAAGTTTTATGTCGGTCAATCTCGCCTGCTTGTACGCCGAGTTAGGGCAGAAAGTCTTATTAGTCGATGCCGATGTGCGCAAAGGTGTTCAGCATCGCTTTTTTAATTGTGATAATAAAAAGGGGCTTTCGGAATACTTGTCAGGGAATCTGGCGTTTTCTGATGTGGTAAAACCGACGGATATGCCCGGGCTGGATGTGATCACTTCGGGCAAATGCCCGAGTAATTCATCTGTCTTGATGAGTTCATATAAGCTAAAAGATTTATTTGAAGAAGCAAAAACTAAATATGATGTCATCCTGGTGGATACACCTCCCGTATTATCGATAACCGATGCCACTATCATAGCTAAGCACAGTGACAGGTTGATGGTTGTGGTTCGCTCAGGTCTAACCACAATGGAAGAAGTCTCTATCTGCTGGCGCAAACTTACACAGTCAGGTAAGAAACCAACCGGGCTGGTTATGAGTGGCTATGCGCCCGGACGACTAGGTTATGGCAAATACTCACAATATGCCGCTTACTAAAGATAATCTCTGAAAAAGACGATGAATAATATGAAACGCTTGTTTATAACTGTTCTGATCATGATGTTTGCAAATATTAATTTGTCGCATGCCATCGAATCGCAATCAATGGATGGCGGAACAGGTCTCGGCATGATGAGGACGGCCGATATACTAGAACCCGGTTTTTCATCATGGTATATGAATACTCAGGTTGACTCCTATAATAGTGTGGTTGCACCGGGTGAAAAAGCGGCCCAGATTAAAATGAATCTGGGTTATGCGTTGGCTCTGGGGCAGTCAACCGAGCTGGGCTTTAGTGTTCCTCTTGCTTATTATACTCCTGGTGGTTTAAATGACTCTATCAGCGGTGCAAGGGATTTAAGGGCGACAATAAAATTTAACCTTTCCAGATCAACGGGCATAAATAGTTCGAGCAAATCGATAACTCTTTTTTCAAGTTTATTTGCAGGATCAGGTGATCTCGAAGTGAGTAGCGGTGAGTCCCTGTACGGTATCGAATATAATGTTAGTCATTATTATGACCGAGCGGCTTTTCATACTAATTTTGGCTATAAACAAGATGATGTTTTTGTCGGCATATTAAATGCGCCTTATGTGGAAGCTAATTTTATTACCGCTTCTGTTGGTCTGGAACTTGTGCTGTCGGATGTGACTACATTGTCGCTGCAGGGCCTGGCGGTAGCAGATGATGAAACGAATGATAAAAACCTGTTGGTTTCAACGTCATTTTTATATGCTCTTTCAAATGACATGAGTTTAACTTTGGGCGCTGTATTGGGTGTGCCTGATGATCGTAGTAATCCTAGAAACTCTGTATTTATGGGATTAAGTTATTCACCCTCCGGTACAAAAAAACCGCGTAAGGAAAGTTTTCTTTATTCTATAAGCAGCAATGCTGAACAGCGTGACGAGGTGCGTCATGATGAAGTGTTAGGCAAGATAAATAAAGCAGAACAGCGGCTGGAAAGCATTGAAAGAATGCTCAGTGAGCACGCCGATATTACCAAAGCGTTAGCCGATTCAATGCAGGAAAAGGAAATGCCTGAAGAAGGGGTTTCCACTAATGCGCTCACTAAAAAAAGCAAGGCGGCGAAAACAGATAAACGTTTTCATATACAGATTATCGTGCCGATCGTGAGGCCTAATTATAAAAACGACCTTATTAGTTTTGTAAAGAATAGTAATTACCGGATCAGTCAAAAAAGTACAAATAAGTTAATTAAGAAAAAAACGTATATCTATTACCGCTCTGGCCTGGGTAAAGAAGCGATTGCCCTGGGACATGATCTTAAGGGTAATCAGGTGATACTGAACAAGCGCCTGCCTAAGGGTGTGGATTTTCAGATCATCGCTGGCAGTGACTTATTGAAATAAACAGATCTTAGTTGAGCTTGCGCTATCGCTTTTCTGTTTATAAATGGCAGCCTGGCTGTCGTCAACTGAAACGGCATGTTTTCTGATACGGCGGCTTTGCAGTTGTTAACAATTGCTGCTATTCTCCGCACGTTTTCCGTCAATAAAATATTAAACACGTTCAATGCTCTATTGTGGGGAGCATTGAACATATGCTGGCCTCTTGTATGGGTCACGATTAAAGCTAGGAGTACGATATGCCTGTTATTACCTTGCCTGACGCTAGTCAGCGCACATTTTCATCTGCCGTTTCTGTTTATGATGTTGCCGCCGAGATCGGTCCCGGACTGGCTAAAGCCACACTGGCCGGAAAAGTCGATGGTGAACTGGTCGATAGCTCGTATCTGATAGAAACGGATGCCTCTTTAGAAATTATTACCAACAAGAATGACGAAGCGCTGGAAATAATTCGTCACTCTACAGCGCATTTACTGGCGCAGGCCGTTAAAGAATTATTTCCCGCAGCTCAGGTTACTATCGGTCCGGTAATCGACAATGGCTTTTTTTATGATTTTGACTTCGAGCGACAATTCACCCCTGATGATCTGGAAGCCATCGAAAAGAAAATGTCAGAGCTGGTCAAAGCAGACTTTAAAGTCGAACGAACGGTAATGTCGCGCGATGATGCGGTTAATTTTTTCCGTGATATGGGTGAGCAGTACAAGGCAGAGATTATTGAGAGTATTCCGGCTGATCAGCCGCTGTCTCTATACAAACAAGGTGATTTCATTGATTTATGCCGTGGCCCGCACGTGCCCAGTACCGGAGCTATCAAAGCCTTTAAGTTAACCAAGTTAGCCGGTGCCTACTGGCGTGGTGACTCAAAAAATAAAATGCTGCAACGGGTTTATGGCACCTCCTGGCCGGATAAAAAACAGTTAAAGGCTTATTTGCACCGCATTGAAGAAGCTGAAAAACGTGATCATCGCCGTATTGGTAAGCAAATGGAATTATTTCATACGCAGGAAGAAGCGCCGGGCATGGTGTTCTGGCATGACCATGGCTGGACAGTCTATCTCGAAGTGCAGGAATATATTCGCAAGGTGTTACGCCAGCATGACTATAAAGAAATCCATACGCCATCAGTGGTAGACCGTAGTCTTTGGGAAAAATCAGGACACTGGGATAAATTCGGCGACATGATGTTTACAACGCATTCAGAAAGCCGTGATTATGCCGTCAAACCCATGAACTGTCCTTGCCACGTCCAGGTGTATAACCAGGGATTGAAATCCTACCGTGATCTGCCATTGCGCCTGGCCGAGTTTGGTTCCTGTCATCGTAATGAACCATCGGGTACGTTACATGGTTTGATGCGAGTGCGTAACTTTGTGCAAGATGATGCGCATATTTTTTGCAGTGAAGAGCAGATTCAGGATGAAGTATCTGATTTCATCGATCTGACGTTTTCCGTCTATAAAGAATTTGGTTTTGAAAATATAGAGATTGCATTATCAACTCGACCTGAAAAACGCGTCGGTTCTGATGAGATTTGGGATCAGGCAGAGGAAGCGCTTGCGCAATCACTGAAAGCCAAAGGCCTTGAATATAAGCTGCAGCCCGGTGAAGGGGCTTTTTATGGTCCTAAAATCGAATTCACATTGAAAGATTGTCTGGATCGTGGCTGGCAATGTGGTACATTACAGGTCGATTTTTCGATGCCGGGACGTCTCGATGCTGAATACGTGGCGGAAGATGGAAATCGCAAGGTACCGGTGATGTTACATCGAGCCATATTGGGTTCGATGGAGCGATTTATAGGTATTTTGATCGAGCATCACGAAGGCAAATTCCCACTCTGGTTAGCGCCGGTTCAGGCTGTAATTATGAATATTACGGACAAACAGGGTGATTATGGAAAAAAAGTTGAAGAAATTCTTAATAAACAGGGAATTAGAGCCTCAGCGGACTTGAGAAATGAGAAGATCGGCTTTAAAATTCGCGAACATACATTAAAACGCGTTCCTTACTTACTCGTGGTGGGTGATAAGGAACTAGAAACCAATACAGTGGCCGTGCGTACACGAAGTGGTGAAGATCTCGGTGTGATGTCAATAGATGACATTACTAACCGGCTTACTGCTGAAATCGTGGATCATGGCCGTGTTGTTTTGGAGGGTTAAAATATCGCCGCAGCAAAAAAGTCTCGTGTAAACGAGCAGATAGATTGTCCGAATGTTCGAGTGATTGATGCCGAAGGTGAACAGGCTGGTGTCATGCCAACTGCGCAAGCGCTGGATATGGCTAAAGTAGCTGGTTTGGATCTGGTAGAAGTATCACCGAATGCCGAGCCACCTGTATGCCGTATTATGGATATCGGCAAATTCATTTTTGAGGCTCGTAAAAAGCAGAAAGAAGCCAAGAAAAAACAGGTCCATACGACAATCAAGGAAATCAAATTCCGTCCCCGAACGGATATTGGTGACTACAATATCAAGCTGAGAAATCTGGAAAAATTTCTGGAGCATGGCGATAAAGTAAAGATTACGATGCGTTTCCGCGGACGAGAAATCGTTCACCGTGAACTCGGAGCCGAGTTACTGAGGCGTATTCAAAAAGACTTGGAAGAGCTAGCGACTGTTGAACAGTTTCCGAAGATGGAAGGTCGGCAAATGGTCATGGTCATGGCTCCCAGGAAAAAATAGTTTCGGTTGCGGGCAATAGAACATCAAAACCAGCGTTTATCGGTTTTGGGGCCTCACCGGAGTCATTTATTAATGTTAGCTATTGGAGTACAGGCAAATGCCTAAAATGAAAACAAACCGCGGTGCCGCTAAGCGATTCCGTCGCACAGGTTCTGGCGGTTTAAAACGCGCTCAGTCTTTTCGTCGTCATATACTGACCAAGAAGAGCACTAAACGTAAGCGTCATTTACGTGATGATGCTGTTGTTGCACCTTGTGACATGAAGATGATTAATCGTCTTCTGCCATACGTATAGGAGACTGAAAAATGCCTAGAGTAAAACGTGGTGTACAGGCGCGTGCGCGTCATAAGAAGATTTTAAAGAAAGCTAAAGGTTATTACGGAGCACGTTCACGTGTTTATCGTGTTGCCCACCAGGCGGTTATCAAAGCGGGTCAATATGCTTACCGTGACCGTCGTGTTAAGAAGCGTACTTTCCGATCTTTATGGATTGTCCGTATCAATGCGGCCGCTCGTATGTTCGACATCTCATACAGCCGCCTGATTGATGGTCTTAACAAGGCGTCAATCGAAATTGATCGTAAAGTACTGGCTGATATGGCCATCCATGACATTGATACATTTGGTGTTCTGGTTGAAAAAGCAAAAGCTGGTTTAGCTGCTGCAGCCTAATCAGGCAAGCAGTGGTTAAGCGATCCTAAAGGGGGGGAAGTGCATGCTTTCCCCCTTTTTTTATTTCAGAAATATTTTTGGAAATAAACAGTGTCTGAAGACTTACAACAACTCATAAGCAAAGCCCGCTCAGCAATTGATGATGCGACTGATTTACAGCAACTGGATCAGGTCCGTGTGGACTACCTGGGTAAAAAGGGTGTGATTACCGCTCAGTTAAAAACGCTGGGCAAACTACCCGCCGAAGAACGCAAACAGGCTGGTCAGGATATCAACGAAGCAAAACGAACCGTTCAGACAGCACTGGAAGCGCGTCACACAGTACTTGAAGAGGCGCGTTTAAAAGCGATACTTGAAAGTGAAACAGTGGATGTTACTTTACCCGGTCGTGGTCAGGATGTCGGCGCATTGCACCCGGTGACACGTACCCGTCAGCGGATTGAGGAAATCTTTAGTCAGATGGGCTTTGAAACAGCAGAAGGCCCGGAAATCGAAGATGATTATCATAACTTCGAAGCCCTGAATATTCCCGAGTTACATCCGGCGCGTGCAATGCAGGATACTTTTTATTTTGAAGATAAGCGCGTATTAAGAACACATACTTCACCGGTACAAATTCGTACCATGGAAAACAAAGAAGCGCCGTACCGCATAATTGCGCCGGGTCGTGTTTATCGCTGTGATTCAGATGTCACGCACACACCCATGTTTCACCAGGTTGAAGGTTTGTTAATTGATGAAAACATCAGCTTTGCCGATTTAATGGGCACGCTGGACCGCTTTCTAAAATTATTCTTCGAAAGTGAAGATTTACAAACCCGTTTTCGTCCTTCTTATTTTCCGTTTACCGAGCCATCATCGGAAGTTGATATTCAGTGTGTGATGTGTGAAGGCGAGGGCTGCCGTATCTGTAGTCACACGGGCTGGCTGGAAATTTTGGGTTGCGGTATGGTGCACCCTAATGTCCTGAAACATGTGAACGTTGACAGTGAAAAATTCGTTGGTTTTGCCTTTGGTATTGGAATCGAGCGAATGGCCATGTTGCGTTATGGCGTGAATGATTTACGACTGTTTTTTGAAAACGATCTGCGTTTCCTCAGGCAATTCTCGTAGCTAATTTTCTTAATCTAAAAAATTAAATCAAAAACAGATTTATGAGTCGGAATAAATAACAGGGTAATGAGATAGCATGAAGTTCAGTGAACAATGGTTGCGCGAGTGGGCTAATCCATCAATTAATGTAAAAGATCTGGCTGACCAGATAACCATGGCGGGTCTCGAGGTCGACAGTGTCGATCCGGTAGCGGGCGAGTTTAACGGCGTAGTAGTGGCTGAAATTATCAGTCTTGAAAAACACCCTGATGCTGATAAGTTGAATGTCTGCCAGGTCAATAATGGTGCAGAAGTTATTCAAATTGTCTGCGGTGCAGCCAATGCACGGCCAGGACTAAAAGCGCCGCTGGCACTGACCGGTGCTAACCTGCCCGGTGATTTTAAAATAAAAAAATCCAAACTCCGCGGTGTGGAATCCTTTGGTATGCTCTGCGCAGAAAAAGAACTGGGAATGGCAGAGTCATCTGATGGTTTGATGGAGCTGCCTTCAGATGCCAGTGTTGGAATGGATATCCGCGAATATCTGCAACTTGACGACCAGACTATCGAAATTGATTTAACGCCTAATCGCTCAGACTGTTTAAGTATCCAGGGTGTGGCGCGTGAAGTCGCCACCTTAAATAATTGCAACATGACACCGGTTATTATCACTGCGCAGCCGGCAACTATCGATGATGTGCTGGCTGTAAAAATTGAAGCCAGCGAAGCCTGCCCGCGTTACCTGGGGCGCGTGCTGCGAAATCTTAATGTAAATGCAGAAACCCCGTTATGGATGCAGGAAAAACTGCGTCGTTCTGGATTGCGAAGTCTGGGCCCGGTGGTTGATGTGACCAACTATGTATTGATGGAGCTCGGCCAGCCGATGCATGCCTTTGATCTTGAAAAGCTCAACGGGGGCATCACTGTTCGTTTGGCCAAGGCAGGCGAGGCAGTAGAACTGCTCGACGGTAAAGAAATAAAAGCAGATGCTGACGCACTTTTAATTGCGGACGATAAAACCAACCTGGCATTAGCCGGCATTATGGGCGGAGACGGTTCTGCAGTAAGCAAAGATACACAACATGTGTTTTTAGAGAGCGCCTACTTTGCGCCGGATGCCATTGCCGGGCGGGCGCGTCGTTATGGCTTACATACCGACTCATCACATCGCTTTGAAAGAGGTGTTGACCCGGCATTGCAAAGAGATGCTATCGAACGTGCCACCGAACTATTGTTGCAAATAGCAGGCGGTGAGGCAGGGCCTGTGACTGAAGAAACCACAGCCGCCTATAATATCGCCCGTGAAGCTATCCTTCTGCGTAAAACACGCATAAAACGTATTCTGGGTGTTGAGCTGGCCGATGATGAAATAGAGACGATTCTGACGCGCTTGGGCATGACAATAGAATCGGTATCAGCTGGCTGGAATGTAACGGCACCGAGTTTTCGTTTTGATATTTCGATAGAGGCTGATCTGATTGAAGAACTGATTCGTATTCACGGCTATAACAACATCCCGCGTCTGATGCCGGTTTATAAGTCGGGCCTGCGCGAAAAGACAGAAACGCAGCTGGCGATGCAGAATCTGCGTCAGAACCTGCTCGATCACGGCTATTTTGAAGCGGTGACCTACAGCTTTGTTGATCCCGAGTGGTGCAAGGTATTAGCGCCTGATGACCAGGCAATCGCTTTAGCGAACCCCATGTCATCGGAAATGTCGGTAATGAGAACCACGCTCTGGGCCGGCATGTTGAAAGTGCTGCAATATAACCTGAATCGCCAGCAAACGCGTGTGCGTCTGTTCGAAACAGGTCTGCGATTTATTGAACAAAAAGAGGGCACATTACAGCAGCCGATGTTATCAGGCGTTGCCACGGGTGCATTAATGCCAGAACAATGGTCAAGCCAAAGCCGCAAAATTGACTTCTTTGATATTAAAGGTGATGTCGAAGCGTTACTGGCATTAGGTGGCGGTAATATTGAGTTCATTAGCGGTAACCACCCGGCATTGCACCCCGGGCAATCTGCCAATATTAAAAAAGATGGCAAAGCTATCGGCTGGATCGGTGCGATACACCCAGAAGTCCAAAAACGCCTCGATTTGAGTCAACAGGTCTATGTTTTTGAGCTGGAACTGGGCAGTGTTTGCGTTAAAAATGTCCCAAAATTCAATGTATTATCGAAATTTCCTGAAGTAAGACGTGATATTTCGCTGCTAGTTGATGAAAAACTCTCAGTTTCTGCTATAAAGGAATGTATTGTCAGGGCGGGCTCTGAGGTACTTAAGGACGTTATGGTTTTTGATGTATACGCAGGAAAAGGCGTGAGTCCTGGTTTAAAAAGTGTCGCTTTGGGCTTGATTTTACAGGACTTTTCGCGCACTCTTATAGATGATGATGTAGATCAGGAGATGCAAAAAATTGTATCTTCCCTAGAAAAAGAACTAAATGCTACACTTCGGGAGTAAGGATGGCATTAACCAAAGCAGAAATGGCAGAATGCCTGTTTGATGAACTGGGTTTAAACAAACGGGAAGCAAAAGAGCTGGTTGAACTTTTTTTTGAAGAAGTTCGCGATGCACTGGTTAAAGGTAACCACGTTAAATTGTCAGGTTTTGGCAATTTTGCGTTACGTGATAAAAGCCCACGACCGGGTCGAAACCCAAAAACAGGTAAAGAAATTCCCATTTGTGCCCGACGTGTAGTCACCTTCCGTCCCGGACAAAAACTAAAACAAAGAGTTGAAGACTATGCTGGAGCCCAGCAATAATAACGAATTACCTGTAATACCCGGCAAACGCTACTTTACGATTGGTGAAGTCAGTGAATTATGTGCGGTCAAACCCCATGTCTTACGCTATTGGGAACAGGAATTTGAACAGCTCAAGCCGGTAAAACGTCGTGGCAATCGCCGTTATTACCAGCGGCATGATGTGATCTTAATCCGCCAGATCCGAAGCTTGTTATACGAACAAGGCTTCACGATTGGCGGTGCTCGCCAGCAGCTCATGGGTGATGATACCAAAGAAGATTCAGGTCAAAGCCAGCAAATCATCCGTCAGTTGCGTACAGAACTGGAAGACCTTCTAGAAATTCTTAAATAAAGCCATTTCAAAGTGCATACCTGATGCATATCATGTATGCTACCAGCCCAAATTCGGAGCGTAGCGCAGCCTGGTAGCGCACTTGTCTGGGGGACAAGTGGTCGTGGGTTCGAATCCCGCCGCTCCGACCAA
>JAOUKT010000067.1 GCA_029882395.1 Gammaproteobacteria bacterium | reverse complement strand
CATGATCAGGAAGCCAGATTTTTAATTTTTTTGTTATTATTTTCAAGATTTTTTCATAAGCTCCCTCCTTTGGCCAATTTCAAAATCCGTTTGAGAAACTAACTAATGAAAAATCGTACGGCAATGCGACATAAAACGCAAAGCTTTACATTGTTTTGTCACACGCCGCATTGGCCGTATTTTCGGCAACGAGCTGCGCTTCAGCTTCTGCCTTCGCCCTGTCTGCCTTTGAGACATAACGCTCAGCTTTAGGCCGGGCATCCAGCTTCGCACGTGCGCGCTTGAGCCGCTTCTTAAATAGACCTTCAATCTTCTTTTTTCGATTCATATCCAGATCTCTATAACCAGCCCTAGTTGGTGGTATTATTTGCAAAGGGAGTGAAAACGGAAACTCTTGCTAAAACAATTAAAGCATCAGAGCTTGCACACTCAGTTACTGGAGATCAGGTATTGTTTGAAACAATTGCTGCCTGAGCCCATTGATGATGTTAACTTAAAACCGATCCAGCATATCCGGCGTATACGCATCCGTCGATAAAGATAAACCGGCTTCTTTCATGCGCAGATCGAGAGCGCTGATTAACACCACCAGATCTTCGATCGTTATGGTGTTGTCATCTAATTCATAAAGCTGTTTAGAACCCCGGTACATAAAGTTCATGGCCACCATTGCATCGTTGTCACCCGCTTCAATAGCAGGCAGGAGCTTGCGCTGTTTTCGCTGTATTTTATTTAGCTGCTGTTTTAAATCCCAGACATAAACCACTTCGGTCATATACGAATGGTGGCGGTATTTATTAACCACGTAGACCACAATCGCCGCCGCCGCCGCGACAGCCGCCATTATATGATAAAAATGCGAAGCCTCAGGCTCACTGAATACATAAATGAACAGTGCCGATGTAGCCTGAGCAATAACAATAAGCGCTGCCGCCATACTAAAAAATACAATATTGAGGCGCTTGCGATAGCGCACCTTGTCGATGTCTTTTAACTTCATAGTACTTTCCAAAATTTATGGTTAACGTCTGTTTTAACGCCGTGTCAAAGCATTGCTTAGCCACTTTTAAAGCCGATTGCTACAATACCTGAAGTGGCAGCATTAACTCTGCGCTGTTTATTTAGCCAGTTCGTGGTTTCTGACCGCATCATTTTCGAGAATCACCCGCTCGCTTAGCAGTCGCCAGACATTATCGTCTTCTTTTTCCAGCAACATTTCCATGATCTGTTCGTTCAGCGTGCCATCTGTTCCCACCACTGTTTCATAAATCGTGAACGTAATCTGCGTTGCTGTGGCACTGACAAGGTTAAAGCCCTTGTAGGCAATGCTTTTTATCATCGACATTTCAAACTGGTGCTTGCACTGTGTGTACCAGATATCATAATCAATGTTATCAAAGCCGGGCACACCCGCTACGCTGATGCGTTTTGATATCATTCCCATATGCGCCTGAAGGTCTTTTCGTCCGGCGCTTTCTGCCGCTTGCGTTAACCACTGCTCTGCAATCTGCTGGGCTTGTTCGTCTTTCATAATCACTCCGGTATTTTAAGCCGCCAATTATATCAGTATGCTAAATATTTAGCGGCCCCTGTGTGCCGATAAAAGACAGAAAATGCAGATATTCAGTTATAATCTGCCAATGCCAGATTTACCCATTAATGATGTTTTAGCCGACATCAAACACAGCCTAAACCACCACAACCGTGTAGTACTGCAAGCCCCGCCGGGCGCGGGTAAAACCACCGCCGTACCCATCGCCTTGCTGGGGCAGAGCTGGCTGGGCGACAGGCAAATCATTATGCTCGAACCTCGCCGGCTGGCTGCTCGCAATGCGGCGGCGCGCATGGCTTTTTTGCTCAATCAAAAAGTCGGTGAAACCGTGGGTTACCAGATCCGCCAGGATAACTGCTTTAGCGATAAAACCAGGATACTGGTGGTCACCGAAGGTATTTTAACGCGCAAGTTGCAGGCTGACCCGGAGCTTAAACACACCGCGCTGGTTATTTTTGATGAGTTTCACGAACGCAGCCTGCATGCCGATTTGTCACTGGCACTGTGTTGTCAGAGCCAGCAGATTTTACGCGAGGATTTGAAAATTCTGGTGATGTCGGCCACGCTGAATACCGATGCGGTTGCCAGGCTGCTGGACAACGCCCCGATCATACAGAGCCAGGGCCGCCGCTTTCCTGTCGAGAATATCTATCTCGATAAAGTCACCCGCCAGCACACTATAAACCCGCAGCAGCAACTGATGATCAATCTGACAAACACGGTCAAAAAATTCATTCACCAGCACGAAGGTAACTGCCTGGTCTTTCTGCCCGGTGTCAAAGAAATTATGCTGCTGTCGAAACAGATTAAACACATTCTTGATAGCGAATCGATCAGTCATATTTTAATTGCACCACTGCATGGCAGCTTAAACAAACAGCAACAGGATTTGGCTATCGTGCCAACCAAGGATATTGCCACACGCAAGATTGTGCTCGCCACCAATATCGCTGAAACCAGTATCACCATTGACGGCATAAGCTGTGTGATTGATTCGGGACTGGAGCGCGTGCTGGATTACAGCCCGGCCTCGGGCATGAACCGGCTCAGCACCCGCGCGATTTCACAGGACTCTGCCGAGCAACGCAGCGGACGTGCCGGACGATTATCCGCCGGCAGCTGTTACCGCATGTGGACAGCAGAGCAACAGCCTCGCTTGCTCAAACATGCAGCGGCTGAAATTTTACACAGCGACCTGTCATCGCTGCTGCTGGAACTGGCCAACTGGGGCGTGAGCCAGGTTGATGAATTAAAGTGGATGGACCTGCCACCCAGCAGCGCCAGTGAACAGGCAAGCACATTACTGCAACAACTCGGCGCCATCGATCACAGCGGCAAAATTACACAGCACGGCCGCGACATGTTGCGGCTGGGCACGCACCCGCGTCTGGCGCACATGATGCTGGCGGCCGTTAAACTGGGGCAGGCTTATCACGCCTGCCTGATCGCCAGCCTGCTCAGCGAGAAAGATATCTTTAACACTAATGCCGATAAGAGCGCTGACATTCATCAGCGGATTAATGTACTGGTGCAGGGTGGATCTAAGCATCATGGCATTGATAACCAGCTGTGCAAACGCATCATACAAAGCGCCGATGATTTTTTTAAACGTGTTAAAAAATGTACAGCAGAAAATAAAAACGCTGCGACACTCAGTAAAGAGACAGCAGACAATCAGCTTAGCGGCGTGCTGCTGGCCTATGCCTACCCCGACAGAATCGCCCAGCGCCGCAACGGCAACGAAGCCCGTTATTTACTCAGCAACGGTAAAGGCGCGGTTGTGCCGCCGTATTTACAGCAGCACCTGCATGAGTATCTTGTGGTCGCCAACCTGGATGCCAAACAGGGCGAAGCCTGTATTTATCTGGCGGCAGAGATTAGCGCGGAACAGTTGCAGCAATATTTTGCTGATAACATTGAGCACGAAGAGCGCGTTGAATGGAATGAAAGCGCGCAACGCGTCGAAGCAAAACAGAGCCGGCGCATTGGCAAAATAATTCTTCAGCAATCGAGACTGCGCGATGTCAACAGGCCGGAAACTCAGCATGCAATACTACAGCGCCTGATACAGGCTATCAGGGATAGCGGGCTCGACTGCCTCAACTGGAGCGAGAAAGCCGTCAGCCTTAAACAGCGCGTGCAATTTATTCGCCAGCAGCTGCATAACAATGCCGCGCTTAATAAACAGTTTGCTGGCCAGCCGCTTGCCGATTTTTCAGAACAGGCTCTGAGTGACACGCTGGATCAATGGCTGCAGCCTCATTTAAACAATGAAAACAGCCTCAGGCAATGCAGCAAACTCGATTGCTACAGCCTGCTTTTAAATCAGCTCAGCTGGGACCAACAGCAACTGATAAAACAATTAGCGCCAGAGAGAATCAGCGTGCCCAGCGGTTCATCGGTGAGCATTGATTACAGCGACCCGCTGCAACCCGTACTCGCTGTCAGGCTGCAGGAAGTGTTTGGCTTGTACGACACACCCACGGTATTAAAGGGTCACTGCAAACTGATGATGCATTTATTATCACCGGCAAGACAACCCATGCAGGTAACACAGGATTTAAACAGCTTCTGGCAAACCACCTATCACGACGTGAAAAAAGACCTGCGAGGAAAATACAAACGACACTACTGGCCAGACGACCCCTTCACCGCACAGGCAACCAGCAAAACCAAAAAACAAATGAATCGTGATCAGGCAAAGCATGACTAAGCATCACAGAAAGCATCGCCTGTAACGCCTGCTGCTGTTCGCTGAATGTTATTTATTTTTTAAAATATAATATCAGCAAATTCCTGCCGGCTTTTAGCATTGAGCTCTGAATTTACAATAAATTTAACATGACTCGTAAGATCACCGTCTTTAATTTTTTCATGATCAAGCTGTATGCCCCACATTAACTTTATTTGATTCGGCACAATCGAATAGCGCACATCAATAATGATCGTATCATCAACAGGATTAACGGCTAGGTAATCACCCGAGAACCAGCGAAAACGTTCGATATCTTTTGCCTGCTGACTGGCCACAGGCATCCAGGGGTAATCCCGCTTTATGTCCAGCTTTAGAACAGATGCACCTGCAAAATAGTCAATATCCCAAAGCAGTTTCACCGCATCAACGTAATAGCGGCCATCCGCTTCATAAATCATTTTCCAGACATGCCTGTTGGCAAAGCTAGGCTTGGTGATAACACGCTCTATGCTATGACCACGTTCATCAGCAAGCGCATAAAGTGCTTCTGTTGCACGGTATTTTTGTAAAAAACCAAAACTCAAAAACACCAGTGCATAAATAAAGGTGACACGCGCAATATTCTGCTTTCTTTTTACAACAGCAAAAACAATGCCGACTAAAACAGGTAAGGTAAAAAAGGGATCGACTATTGAAACAATATCCCAGGCAAAGCGTTCATTGGTGAAGGGCCAGAGTAATTGCGTTCCATAGGAGGTACAGGCATCCAGCAGGCCATGTGTTGAATAACCTAGAATAGAAAATAAATAAACCTGCGAAAACGACATTCTGCTTCTAAAAATCCCATAAAAAACCAGCGCACAGGCTAAAGCCCCAAAAGGAATAAAAAAAAGTGAATGGGTAAACTGTCGGTGATACTCCAAAAACAATAAAGGATCACTGCCAGATGTAATTAAAACATCAAGATCCGGCGCCATGCCAGACAATGCACCTATTAATAAAGCCGCTAATTGCTTAGATTTATCCTTAGCAAATGACTGAGCAAGACTGGCGCCTAATACGGCCTGAGAAATGACATCCATAACTGTAATCTGATTCTGATAAAAGCTGCCAGTATAACCTAATTTACCGGAACCTGAGCAATGCGCTGGCGCCCTCTTTTTCAACGCAGCTAAGGTATCAACATAATGACGAAAACCGTGGCCGTTATATCAGCAAGGCCCGCACTTATCATCAGCTTCAACAGGCAATGAGAAATAGCGATTAACGCAAATATCTACAACTTATGCGCCCTGCCGCTTTTATTAAAATCACTTAGCCTGGGGCAACGCAAAAAAGAAGATGAGCCGTGAATAACAAAAACTGAAAGACATAACTATCACTTTGAATTGAAAGCTATTTATAATGCGGCCATGTTATTGGCCTTTTTTAAAACCACTTTGCTAGCTCTGGCATTTTCCATTCCGGCAAAAGCGGCTGGCTCGGCATATTTTGATGCTCATTTACACTATAACGCCGAACAAACTGAATATGTAAAGCCGCAAGATGTTATCAAAAAACTGAAGCAACATAATATCAGCTACGCCGCCGTCACCAGCAGACCGCCTTCACTTGTCAGCCGGCTGCATCAACTAGCGCCTGACACAATCGTACCGGTACTCGGCATTTATCAAACACATAAAGACAAAATCAACTGGCCGCATGATGCCACTCTTATTCAGCGACTAGAAACCGCACTTAAACAAAAAATCTGGCGCGGCATCGGCGAGTTACACATCACTGCAAAAGATCGCCACAGCCCTGTTTTTCACCGCATCATTAAACTCGCCAGTCAACATCGTTTACCATTAATACTGCATGCAGACCCGGCTGTTATCGATACTGTTTATCAACTCGTCGCCGAGCAGCCCGTCATCTGGGCTCATGCCGGTACTTTTCCATACCCTGATCTTATTGCAGACTATCTCAGTCGCTACCCTCAACTGCATGTCGATTTATCAGTACGCGACCATCGTATTGCACCTAACGGAGTGATTAATGATAGCTGGTATGATTTATTCAATCAGTTTCCTGATCGTTTTATGACGGGCGTCGACACCTATAGTGTCAATCGCTGGCAAAACTTAGGCGCTGTGACAGCATCGATGCGACACTGGTTTGAGCAATTGCCAGCAGACGTGGCACAGAACATTCAGTACAAAAATGCAAAAAGGATTTATAAACCGTAACCGGCTTTAGTTAAGAAGCAGATAGCTTACACAGGGCTCTGACATTTTGTATGCCAGCACTGTTAGTGATTGACGTTAGCTAATGAGCCGCGCAGCTGACCTGTCTGATCACGCACTTCGATTGAGCGATAACCTTGCCGCGGCACTGATAATAACAGGCACGGTGAGACGATCATCTGTGCATACATTCGACCCGGTTGAGGTATGTTCCACTGTATCGGCACCTGTAATACTTGTGCTTCAACATTAGCGCCAGCCTGATAGTCCAGACTGTAACCCATGTTTGCTTGCTGACCCATATTGATCAGCAATAGTTGTACCCGCTTCCAGTCCGGCTTATGCCGGCTTATGGTTTGGGCGATGGGCAAAAGCTGTTTGGCCGCCTGGCCGGCATCACTTATCAGTGATAGCCCTTGTTGTGAGCCGCACGATCTGAGTGTTGCCAGCTTTGTGACCTTTACGTCGTTTGCCAACGCCGCTGTGCTGGCACTGAGTCCAATGACCAGTGCCAAACACAGCGGGTAGCCGTAACGCTGATTATTTGGCATAACCAGCAGACGGCGTGACCGTGGTAGACGAATCGCTTGCTGTCCCTTCACTGGCACTGCTGATGCCGTAACCAGCGGTAAAGCCTGTATTAAAGTTCAAACCCGTCATATCGCTATTAACAATCAGAGCTACGCCAGCAGAGTATTCGCCACAGGCTTCGCCGATATCACAGACGAGTGCGTCGTTATCCATATCGGTACCACCAATAATTCGATACTCACCGGCAGGCAGCCCGGTGAAGGAATACTGATAGAGGCCATTAACTGGCGCCACTTCGATACTGCGTATACGATTGCCGCTGATCAAGTCGTCAACGAAGATATAGTGATAACCTGCATCGACACCCACATCCAGTCCTACACGCAGCGTTACATTAAGCACGTAGTTGCTGATCGCGGGTGAGCTGCCTGGCGCACTAAAGGTCACCGTGGCCTGGTATTCACCATCGGCAAGACCAGTACGATCAGCATCAATCTGATAACTGCCGAGATTAAAGCCATCGACAGTGACCGGGGCGATGCTCAGCCAGTTACTACCAGAGGTATAAGCAATCGCGGTAGCTGCCACAGCCGTGAAGTCCTCGGTACCACCATTAGAGACATTGATAGTCTGACTGCTATTGCTGCCAACAAAGACCACGCTCGATAGATCAAACACGAATGAAGCCGGGATCGGCTGGCCTGCAACAGTGATAGCCTTGGCCGCATTGATCAGGCCGTGTCCATAGGTATTGTCACGACCGGCAGTGCCATGGTCATCGGTAATGCTGCCGCTGGACAGGTAACCGTCAAAGTCGGCAGGACTCATGATGGGGTTCGCCTGTTTCATCAGAGCGGCCACGGCTGCAACATGCGGTGCTGCCATCGAGGTACCCTGATAACCGGCATAATTATCGACAATACTGCCAGTGCTATCGGAGGCAATGGTACTGAGCACGGTATTGCCCTTAGAGGAATCACCACCCGGTGCTGCAACATCTATAGCCGTACCGAAATTTGAATAACTGGCACGGGTCAGGTCCTGACCGACTGAGCTGACTGATACCACGCCATTATAAGAAGCCGGGTAGCTGAGGGCTGATGTATTCTCATTACCGGCAGCAGCGATGACAACAACGCCCGCGGCCCGTACCTGACTCACAACACTCTCAAAGGCGCTGTTATAACCAGGCCCACCCAGGCTCATATTGATGACATCGGCTTTTACTGCCGGCACAGTGCCTGAGGAATTTGCAAGACCGGCCGCAAACAGCATGGCCTGCATGATATCGGTATCGGTACCGCCACCTTGTCCCAATACACGCAGTGGCATGATCTTGGCGCCATGCGCAACACCTACAATACCGATTGTGTTATTAGCCGCCGCTATCGTTCCCGCCACATGAGTACCGTGGAAGGAGCTGTTTGGAGGGCTGTCACCCGGGTCTTCTGGGTTGGCATCAATGCCGTCGCCGTCACGAGCCATAGTCGGGTTGGAGATAAAGTCGTAGCCCGCGACAAATTGTCCAGCCATATCGGGATGACCTAAACGGTTACCCGTATCAATCACAGCGACTATCGTGCCGCTACCGGTAATCGTGCTGCCATTCCAGACCTGTGGCATATTAATCGTATCGTAATGCCACAAGCTGCTATAGAGCGCATTGCTATCAGGCAGTGCTTCGAGCTTGCGTATATAGTTCAGATCGACACTTTCGATATCACTACGGCCGCGTAAGGCTTGCATGATCTGCAGGGTTTCCTGCTTGTTTTGCAGATCAGTCGTGTCCACTCCGCTCGGAAATACTGGTTCAAATGTCCTTCTACCGGCAGAAACGACTTTCTTGATATTTAGATTTTGCATCACCATATCGCGTTGCTGATTAAAATCCATCAGCGAGGTACGATCACCGATTCTGGATTTCATCTGCATGCCGATATCGGCCTGTAAGCTCATGGCGGCAGGATTAGTGCTGCTATCAGACTTATAAGTAACCAGTAATTCGCCGGGTACAAAATTGTCTGTTGTCAGTGCTTGCTGATTAACCGATGCACCTGAGATATTACCAACGGTTAGCAGGTAGTTACTGTAGCCGCCATTTAACCAAACCCAGACAATATAGTCTTTACTGGCAGGAGCCGTCACTGTTTGTACTGCGGCACCCGTCTGAGACCATGCTTCTATCGTATTAGGCGTGGCAGGATCAGACAGGAGCAGCTGGAACGTGCCGGTCGCCGTCGTCGCAGTATGCAGAGTGACGCTATCACCGGCACTGAGTGTGACACGGTAGAAGTCATCCCAATCGGCTGTGGCATAGTTTGCACCATTGGCTCCGGAATAGGGGTGGTTAGCATAACCACCTACCTTGGCAGGGTTGCCAATGAGTTGAGGGTTATACGGATCATTGTTACCTGCGTGGTATTGAGCAGGTGCAGTGGGATCATTAATATCATTGTCATTATAGGTATAGATATCGGCCGCAATTGTACCGCTGATGGTATAGCTTTGAACCGTAGCCGTAATCTCCACGGTTCTTGTTAGCGAGGCGCTATTGCCTGCGGCATCGGTTGCAGTATAAGTAAGCGTATAAGTGCCTACGGTGGCGGTATCGACAGAGCCGGTTATGACGACACTAACAGTGCCATCAAGGTTATCGGTGGCTGTTGCGCCCTGCTCTGTATAAGCAACACCTTGAGTCAGCGTGATAGAAGCCGGGCCATTTAAAGTAATAACCGGCGCAGTAGTATCCGTTACGGTGACTGTTCTGGTTGCCGTTGCCGTATTGCCTGCTGCGTCCGTAGCGGTATAGGTAACGGTGTAAGTGCCAGCGGTGCTGGTATTGACAGAGCCCGTTATTGTTACCGAAACCGCGCCGTCAATGTTATCGGTGGCCGTTGCGCCAAGCTCTGTATAGGTATCACCCTGAGCGAGTGTAATTGTAGCGGCACCATTTAAGGTGATAACCGGTGGCGTGGCATCCGTCACGGTGACGGTTCTTGTTAAGCTCGACGTATTGCCCGCGCTATCGGTTGCGGTATACGTGATGGTGTAAGTGCCTACTGTGCTGGTATTGACAGAGCCTGTTATGACAACGTTCACTGTGCCATCAACATTATCAGTTGCCGTTGCGCCAGCCTCTGTATAAGACCCACCTTCAGCGATTGATATCGAGGCAGCACCGTTTAAAGTGATAACGGGCGCTGTGGTGTCTGATACGGTCACTGTTCTGGTTTTGGTGGCAGTGTTGCCTGCCGCATCGCTTGCGCTATAGGTAAGAATGTAAGTGCCGGCAGTGCTGGTATTGACAGAACCCGTTATTGTTACCGAAACGGCGCCATCAACGTTATCGAATGCCGTTGCACCCGCCTCTGTATAAGCATCACCTTGAGCCAGTGTGATTGCAGCGGCACCATTTAAAGTGATAACCGGCGCTGTGGTATCTGATACAGTCACTGTTCTGCTTCGTGTGGCGGTATTGCCCGCTGCATCGGTTGCGCTATAGCTGATGATGTAAGTGCCGGCAGTGCTGGTATTGACTGAGCCTGTTATTGTTACCGAAACCGCGCCATCAATGTTATCGATCGCCGTTGCACCCGCCTCTACATATGAACCGCCTTGAGCAAGCGTGATAGTGGCAGCACCGTTTAAGCTAATAACCGGCGCTGTTGAGTCTGTAAGGGTAACTGTTACTGCTCTGGTTGTTGAGGATGTATTACCTGCTGCGTCCGTAGCCGTATAGGTAAGGCTGTAAGTGCCAGCGGTGTTGGTATTCACAGAACCACTTATTACTACCAAAACCGAGCCATCAAGGTTATCGACTGCGGTTGCGCCAGGCTCTACATAGGTGTCGCCTATAGTGACTGTTATTGTGGCGGCATCATTTAAAGTAATAACCGGTGGCGTCGTATCATTAAGGATTACTGATCTTGTTGCGGTAGCTGTATTGCCTGCAGCGTCCGTAGCCGTATAGGTAAGCGTGTAAGTGCCAGCGGTGTTGGTATCGACTGAGCCACTTGTCACAACTGGTACGTAGAAATCAATGTTATCGGTAGCCGTTGCGCCAGCGTCTGAATAAGCGTCACCCTGATTGAGTGAGACGGTGTCGGCACCGTTTAAGGTAATAACTGGTGGTGTGGTATCATTCGGTGGTGGAGCACATGAAACGAGGAACAAGAACGATATAACCGTTAACAATAATGCATTTATTTTGTTAGACATAACCAATTCCTATCAAATTTTTTAATAAATTGTGAATAAGTTCGTGGTTATGTCCGTATTGTCTCCTTGTGAACTTTATTCAGTTATTTTTTACTGTAACTATTCCTTTCTATGAGATTAGCAGGCAATCTTGACTCTGCTTTTATACGCGATCAGCGGTCGATTTGACGAGATATTCGGCGCTGGCATATTTAAAAAAATGAGCTATAAGACGCCCTTTTTATTGTTGCTAGTATGCTATTTTTCTTGGGATATTTGAGGCCAGCCTAAAAACTCAAATACTTTTTTAGTTTTTGACTTTCCTTCCCGTCTTGCAGTTTGGCGAGCATTGTTTCCAAAAAGGGAAACCGAGCTTTATCAGAACCCAAGTTAAGAAAATTACATAACCAGTTGAAAAGATTAGTTATGCTGATATCTATTAAGATGGTGTCTGGTTTAGGTCGATAAACGCCCAATCCCTGAATACTGCAGACAAAACATACCTTATGTAATTCGTCACTACTTTACTATTCACAAATGTTAGTATTTTCTGGTATAGCAAAAAATAATAATCCGGCAAAAAGGTGCCGGTGGGATGTATGCCACGAACACAGAATAGAAATTTTTGTGGAACTGTAATAAAGATAAGAGTAGGTCTTACGAAGTCTGCCTGCAGGGGCTGGCTTCAAACCAGCCAGTGCTGCTAACGTAAAGCTAGTAGCTTGGGATGAGGAACGAACCCCAACATAGAATAAATTAACATAAAAGGGGTGTTACAAATGAGCGTTATTAGCGTTTGTTATCGTTATTTTTTCTCACATTATTGTTAGGCTCGTAAACTCATCCCAACCTATTCACCTAAGCCTATGTCGTCATTGCCGCATGCTGTTAGCGGGAATCCAGTTTTTTTATATACGAGATCCCGGCTTAAAAGCATACCGGAATAACTGTGTTTTTGTCTTATGTAAGTGCCATTCGAGTCAGAACAAAGTTATTTTAATATTAGCGAAATTTGTACCCTGCTCCGCATAATGCATTTGTTATTAATATGTTCTGTTTATAAATTATTTGTAAACTACTGTAAGTTACATTTATCTTTATTAAAGCTCCTCGTATGAGTGGTTACCATAAAATATTGTTTATTAGTCATGACAGATGATTGTTTGAAACCCTGGTGTGGGATAGCCATGAGGATGAAACAATGGATGGCTGAGTGCTTTGAACTATTTCTCTTTTCAGACCGTGATACGGTGACAGTACTCGACCAGGATCGAGCTAAAGCGTACAGCCATCTCAAAAAATTTCACTATAACTAATCATTTAATCTAGCTACGTAGCGCTCTTAACATGGGTACCCAGACTAGCCCGACTACGCCCCCCGTCTGCTTAATTTCACTAAAAGGGCCCGGCCTCTTTAAAGTGTGTCAAACACTATGATTTTGTTTCGACCATCATTTTTTGCCTGATAAAGCGCTTGATCGGCACGCTGAATCAAAGATGAAGAATCATCACCCTGTTTGAAACTGGTCACACCACAAGAAATACTAAGCGATATATTCTGCTCAAGGAACTGACTATTATCCAGTGTGTGGCGAATTTTCTCTGCAAGTGATTCGGCATCAGTCACTTCACTGGACTCAAGTATAATCGTGAATTCTTCTCCGCCAAAGCGGCAGAAACTGTCTGATTTTCTGATCAGCGTATTCACTAACAATACAAATTCTTTTAGTACCTGATCACCGGTATCATGGCCATACTGGTCATTAATATGTTTAAAATAATCCAGGTCCATAAGAATCAGACTGAAGTTAACAGGCTCTTTATTAGCTTGCTGTATCTTCTGCAGAAGCACTTCATCAAACTTTCTTCGGTTATATGTCCCGGTCAGCGGGTCATGATACGAAAGCTGAATCAACGAATCCTCTCTTTCGAGAACCTGAGCTACCTTTTTTTCAAAAACTTCTTTTTCTTTAAGAATGCAGGTAAAACGATAGCCGAGGGCAAAAGTCAGGATCAGCATTTCAATGATGCTTCCAAACATAATATGGCCGTCACGTATATACGTTTCACGAATTTCAGCCGCACTGATTATATAAAGCACGATAATACTAAGATGCAAACCCCAGGCAATGCTATAAAAGATGCAATAAGGATCTTCACGCACGTACCTGAATGCAAACGCAAGTTGAGAAACCGAGCCAATGGCCAGCAACAACAGCCAAAGCTCCAGAGAAAAAGCCCAACCAGATAACATTAAAATAACATTTACAATGACAGCGTAAATAATGAAATAGAAAAACCGGTATGCTGCCTCAGAACGCTCACGAACCTTAAGGAAATGCAAAAAAAACAGGACAGAAAAAACAGCTGAAATTTGCGAAATAATATTTGGAATAAATGCATTGTTAAAATAGGGACTGATGTTTAACCAGCTAAAAGGGAAACCATAAAATGTAGCAAAAAATAAACCGATACCAAAAACGTGCAGAGAATAAAACAGATAAGCCTTATCGCGTATAACGATAAAAATAACAATATTAAACAGGACAAATGCGGATACCAAAGCGACATAGACTGAAATCTCTGCCATATTTTTCGCGGCCAGATGGGCCAAACCGGCCGCATCAGCAAGCTTAATATTAAAATGAAGACTTTCGAAAGGCTGCTCTATTCTAAAATAGAGAATACTTTCCCCTTTTTCCAATTCCAGCGGAACAATTGAATGCCGGTTGTGCTGACTATCATCTTTGTCTTTGTAAAACCGGCCGATATTAAATACTTTTAGGGCATTAGCCTTGCCAGGCACATAAACTTGCAGCTTATAAATAGCAAAGTAATCGTAAAACAAAAAATGCTGTATATTGTACGCCAGATTATTGACCGCAACCCGCGCCCAAATCACACGATCCGATTTTTTAAAGACTGGAGAGGCAAATTCAGAAACTGAAAAATTATGCTTAAATTCAGGCCGTGAAATATCAAAAAGCGATTTTGTTCCCGCTTCATCAAAATAGAATGAGATGACAGCATTCGTTTCATAAATCGAGGCTGATTCATTAAGAACAAGCGTCTCAGTTCGTTGCTGACCAGAAGCCAGGGCAGCATTAGAAGAAACAAAAAGACTAAAAAGAATAAAAACTGAAGTTATAAACCGTCTCATACTGTAATCGAAAATGAGGCTGCTCTCATAGCCAAAAAATCGCCAAATCCTTAGTTATTATGATGTGATTGTTTTAGCGACTACTATAACGTCAATAGCGAGACTAAATCCACTATTTAATCCCTTACAATTCGAATACAACTGGCGGGAAAGCAACCCTTGCCCGGTCTTATTACGATATATATTTATCGATAATTGAATTATTTATTCCCGGTAACCACGCGTCACTCTGAGTGAGCAACAGCCGTGTTAACTTACTTTTAATTTAGTTAATCACAGATTCCAAATTCTACAGCAAGCTACTGTATTTATTGATTTTTTTACACCTTCGTCAACATATTCATCATGATCATGGCCAGGGTATGGCCCTGGAGATGGCAGATTTATGCAGGAAATTGGGCTATCTGGTCGACGTCTAAACACACTGAGACGAGAACTTAAGTCGAAAGTATAGAGTTTTTCACCTGACCCAAAAATAGAGAAGAAATTTTTAGTCAAATCAATAGCAATTGGTTTAATATTCATATTGGAACCCATTGTCACCAGCCTCTTGAAGGCTGTAATCAGACAGGGCCATATCATTCGTTAGCCTGGAACTATACAAAAGAAGGATTGAATAACTTTATATGAGCAATCTTAAGGTCGGAGAA
>JAOUKT010000113.1 GCA_029882395.1 Gammaproteobacteria bacterium | reverse complement strand
GCATATAGCTTTCAAAACGAAAGAACTGGCTCAATATTATCTCGACAGCAGAAATGCCAGTAAACTTTGTTATCTTATCAGCGAAGAAAGCCTTACAGATACTATCTGGCATGATTTTAGCGATGGTATTTTATTATTTAACACGGTTAAAGAGATCAAAAAGTCATTAAAAGAGGTTGAGTATGTTTCAACTCTGGACCATATGGCCTATGCACCGGCCTCTATCTTAGCATTCAACCACTCTGGTGCTATCTAACTGTCTGAACCTGTTTTATAATACTGCCAACTTCTGATATGAGCATTATAGCGCCCGGTAATAATGAGTATCTCCACTACTGATAATAAGGGTTTTCTGCATCCATTGCTTAAATTTGCAATGGTGTTATGCCTTATTTCAGCTGCCTGGCATGTCGCTTCCCATGAGCTGAGCGCTGTTAATTCAAGCGATGATTGTCAACTCTGTCGCCTCAATCATGTTGCCTCAGGAGAGGCTGACTCAGCAGTACTGCTTGAGCCTGTCGCTCTATTGTTCATTATTCTGAGTATCCGTTTACTTCTCAGTCCCGTTCAACGCCCCCGCTTTAAATCAGGTGCCCGTGCACCGCCTATCACTGATTAAAACATAATAAGTTTCGCATGCTGTGTCAGGTTGTTCATAAGACCAGCGCAATAAAAATCAGTTTTCAGGTTGATGATATGTTTTCTACTACATTGTTTTCATGGGTGATCCGATTCGCCTGTGTCTTATTTATTTTTAACTCAAATTCGTTATATGCCATTGAAGCCGTCAGCAACAAGGCACAGTCCAGAGGCATGGATATTGGCCTCACTGCCTTGTTTTCAGCAGGCGGCTCCAGCGTTGATAACCTAACCCTTTCAGACTTACAGGCCGGTGGCCATGATCCTGCTCGCAATGGATTTACAGTTCAAAATGTCGAACTATCAATAGCTGCCACCATTGATAGCTATTTTGACGCGCAATCAAACTTTATTTTTTTGATCAATGCAGAAGGCGAGACAGTAGTAGAACTCGAAGAGGCATTTTTAACCACGCGCCAGTTAGCAGCTGGCTTACAACTTAAAGCGGGTCAATACTTTACCGAGTTTGGCCGACAAAATAGCCTGCACCCCCATAGCTGGTCATTTGCCGATCAGCCTGTGATTTTATCGCGGTTGCTGGGTGGTGATGGTTTAAGAAGTCAGGGTCTGCGTTTATCCTGGTTAATGCCTACCGACTGGTTTTCAGAGTTATTGATAGGTGCCCAGAATGCCAAGGGTGAAACGGCTCAGAGCTTTTTAAATGCAGCAGGAGAGGACGTTGCAGGCTACATCTTAATCGATAGAAGGGCACGAAACTCAGGCGATTTATTGTACTCTGCACGCTGGTTAAATGCGGCTGATATCTCTGATACGATCAGCATGAATGTCGGTGTTTCTGGTCTCTGGGGCCCCAATGCCAGCGACACAGAGAGCGATACAACAATAATCGGTAGCGATTTTTATATCAAATGGCAGGCCATCAATAGCCAGCGAGGTTATCCTTTTGTCGCCTGGCATAGTGAGATCGTGCAACGTGAATACGAGGCCTTAAATCAAACTAACCCTGCCCATGAAATATTAGTTGATTCGGGTTATTTTTCACAAATATCATGGGGTTTTAAGCCGGGCTGGGTGGCCGGTCTTCGCATAGAAGAGGCGCGCTCAGAAGGGGATAACAGCACCGATCCAATGCGCGATAATCGACAGCGGCTGTCAACCAATATCACCTGGTATCTAAGTGAATATAGCAAGCTGAGGCTTCAGTATAACCAGGATAAGACTGAACACCTCGCAGACGAAACGGCCCATTCAATCTGGTTACAGCTTGAGTTTAATATGGGCAGTCATGCCGCGCATTCGTTTTAAAGGATTAAAATGAAATTCATATACCGTATTGTATTCTGCAGCGTTATGTTTGTTGTCTCGCCAACGCATGCTAATGCAGTCTTGCTCATAGAAAGCACGACTCAGGATCTGGCGGCGATTGCCAGTGCCGTCGGTGGTCAGTATGTAAAAAGCAGCAGCCTGACGATGGGCACACGCGACCCGCATTTTGCCGTCGCAAAACCGAGCATGATAAGACGCGTGCACAAAGCAGACTTATTACTGCTGGTTGGCGCTGATCTTGAAATCGGCTGGCTGCCATTATTGTTGAAATCAGCAAGAAACCCGCAGGTTCAGCCCGGTAACCCGGGCTATCTGGATTTATCAGAGGCCGTTACACTCACCGGGGTATCCACAGTTGGCATCACTCGTGACATGGGAGATGTGCATGAAAAAGGCAACCCTCATTACTGGCTGGACCCTCGCAATGGCATCAAGATAGCCAATGCAATTGCAAAACAACTGTCGAAGCTTGCGCCGGAACAGGCTGAGGTTTTTCAATCCAATGCCGTGGCATTTGCTGATGTACTCAATGCAAAATTTATCGAGTGGAAACAGGCGCTTCGTCATCTTAAAAACAAACCTGTCATCACTTATCACTCGTCACTGGATTATCTTGCTGCCGCATTTGAATTTAATATTGTGGCTCAGGTTGAACCCAAGCCGGGCATTGCACCCAGCGCCGCTTCATTGTCCCGTCTGATCGATAAGATTGAAAAAAATAAAATCAGCCTGTTAATTATGGAGCCCTATTATGAACGTCGTTCATCGGCCTATCTGCAACAGCAAACCGGCATCATGCCGGTTATTATTCCACAATCGGTAGGTGCTCAACCGGGCATTGAAAACTATGCTGATTTATTCGATGCCATTATTAAAGAACTAAAAATAGGTAGCCAATAATGGAAGCCTGGCAACTATTGTTACCATCATTTGTAATGACAGTAATGATGATTATCACTCATTCCTATCTTGGTCTGCATGTGCTGGCAAGAGGCATTATTTTTGTAGATCTGGCACTGGCTCAGATTGCAGGCTTAGGTGTCAGCATTGCTTTTTTGTTAGGCAATGATGCGCATGGTATTGAATCAAAGATTTATGCGTTCATTGCGACCTTAATAGCAGCGCTTGCGTTTACGGGTCTGCATAAAATCAGCAGTAAAACAACACGCGAGGTCACAATTGGCAGTGTATACGTTGTCACAACCGCCTTATCGCTGGTTATTCTCAGTCGCAGCTCACAGGGAATGGAGCAGTTAAAATCTTTATTTAACGGCAATATACTTTGGGTAGACTGGCAGGATATTATTGTTGTGGCCGTCGCGTATGGCCTGTTAATTGTATTACACGTGATAAAACGCAAACAGTTTTATGCGCTGTCCTTCAATACCAATAACGACAAAAACATGTCGTTTTTCTGGGACTTTATGTTCTTTGCCTCGTTTGCAATTGTCATCACACTGGCTGTTAATATCGCCGGAATATTGATGGTCTTTGCGCTGTTAATTATTCCAGGCTTTAGCGCCACACTACTTGCCAGCTCTTTTGTTTCGCGTTTAACAGTTGCCTGGTCATTAGCGGTCAGCAGTTGCACATTCGGGCTCTGGCTATCGTTTAAAGCCGATCTGCCAGTAGGCGCAACAGTGGTATCAGTAACAGGGCTCTTGCCAGTTATAGCCCTGATGCTAAATTATTTTTTAAAAAGGAAACTATAAAACATAAGTGTAGCGGCTGTGAAATTTATGCTATTTTAGAAGCCTTGTGAGGCTGAAAATAAATACACTACGGGGCTCTATGGATAATGTCGATTTAATTTTAAATAAAACAGTATCGCTAATTAATACATTCAGTCTCGTCGATATATCCGTGCTGACAGTCAATGTCGTGCTACTTGTATTCTCAAAACAAATCATTCAAAGAATATCTCAGGATACCACCGCTGAGCGCA
>JAOUKT010000112.1 GCA_029882395.1 Gammaproteobacteria bacterium | reverse complement strand
AAACTTTGGGAGAGGGGAAAAAAAAGTGACAAGAGTTGAAAGAGAAATGGTTGCTTCTCTCGCAATCATCGGGTTTTGCATTCTAATGTTAAGCTGGGGTATTCCCACGTATACACCAGCATACCCTGGCTATGGCGCCTCATCTGCGCTGGTGCCAAATATATGTATCAGCATTATGTTATTTATGGCCTGCCTTTCCCTGTTGCGTTACGGCCTGGCTTTATTTTTTAAAAAGTCCATGTCGGCAAAAGAACTGCTGTTTCCGGAGGATATAGAAGACAGCACAAGCTTTACTCAGGAAGGACGTGTCAAACTAAAACACCTCGCTAGCACCATGATTCCATGCGTACTGTTAGTCATCGCAATTGAATACATTGCCTACGCGTTTGTGGCGTTTATTTTCCTGATGGTTTTTCAATACGTCATCGGTAGCCGCAACTGGCTGCAATCGGCTTTGGTTTCGGTTGCGCTGACTGCGGTCCTCTATATCGTGATGCGTTATGGCTTCGGCGTACCAGTACCGGGGCCACAGCTTTTCTAGATAATTTAATAAAAATAACAAGTAGGATACAAAAACCATGGAAATGATTATTGCCGGGTTGCTAGACGCCTTAGCGCCTGCCAGCCTGATGTTTGTGTTTATCGGTGTTGCCATCGGCGTTCTGATCGGTGCGATTCCCGGTATTAATGGGCCCATGGCCATCGCTTTATTTATTCCGGTTACGTATTACATGTCACCGCTTACCGCCATTGGTTTTCTGGTAGGGCTGAACAAGGGCGCCTTTTTTGGCGGCGCTGTATCGGCCGTCTTATTGCGCACGCCGGGCACACCTGAAGCCGCAGCAACCTCATGGGATGGTTACCCGCTGACCCAGCAAGGCAAGGGTGAAAAAGCACTACGGATGGCACTTTACAGCTCTGTGGCAGGTGATTTTATTTCAACTGTTGTACTGATTGTCATTGCCTCACCGCTGGCGGCAGTCGCTCTTTTCATGGGGCCCGCTGAAATCTTTGCACTGATTTCATTAGCCCTGACGGTTATCGCCGGCATCGGCACCAATTCTATTGGCCGGGGTTTGATCGCAGCGGGGTTCGGCATTTTAGTCGGACTGATCGGCACCGAGCCGGTCACCGCATTACCCCGCCTCACTTTTGATATCTACCAGCTCGGCGGCGGCTTATCGTTAATACCAGTGGCCATTGGCCTGCTGGCATTTTCCGAAATTTTACTGCAGCTGGAAAAATTCACTGTCAAGGGCGGCGGCACGCACACAGCCCATGTGTTTTCTTCAAAACTCGAAGACCGACTGCTGCCACTAAAAGAATTTTTTGCCAGCACCAGGACACTGCTGCGAGGCAGCCTGATCGGAATTGGTGTGGGTGCGATGCCAGGCCTGGGCGCGCCGGTCGCATCGTTTATGTCTTACGACCAGGCAATGAAGCGCTCAAAAAACAAACAAGAATTTGGTAAAGGCAGCCTTGAAGGTATAGGTGCCTCCGAGTCTGCCAATAGCGCCGTGGTGGCTTCCAGCATGATCCCGCTGTTTGTGCTGGGCATTCCCGGTAATCTGGCCGTGGCCATGTTAATGGGGGCGTTTATGATCCATGGCATGCAACCCGGGCCATTGATGTTTCAGGAAAATGCACAGCTGATGTACGGCATCTATGGCAGCCTGCTGATTGCTAGTCTGTTCCTGTTAGTTATAGGACGGCTGGGACTTCGCTATTTCTGCAAGGCCGTTAATATTCCGGCGATGATTCTTTACCCTATCGTCGTCTTCACCTGCATTATGGGCTCATATCTCGGCAAATCATCGATGTTCGATGTTGCGGTGATGCTGGTATTTGCATTCATCGGTTACTTCATGCGCAAGTTTGACTATTCCTACGTCGCGTTTTTGATTGGTTTTATTCTCGCGCCGGAATGGGAACGCGCTTTACAACAAGTGGTGATCATTTCCGAGTTTGACGTTTATATGTTCTTCCAGCGACCGGTTGCGATGGGGCTAATGCTCATTACCCTCTTCGTTGTTGTGCGTACCTTTTGGAAAAATATCGTTGACTGCCGCAAGACAGAAGCGGACGAAGCAACTGAAGCGGCGACATAACTCAAGGCAAATAAAAACTGACTGATCTGTACAGCTGATATGGATAAGACACCCTGTTAATCAGTGGACAGACAATGGCAAAGACGCCGCCGGAAAATCAACCGAAAGCACTCTGCCCGGGCATAACTTTGGCAAATATTTCGAAACTAATAAATAACAGAATAAATGTAAAGAGGATTTACCCATGAAGAAAATGACAGACGCCGAATTAAAAGCAAAACTAGGCGATGCTTATACCGCACCAATTGGCTTATATGCAAAGACCAAGGACATGCCTTTTCTTGGTTCAGTGACCTGCAACACCGAAGAGATGATTGCTGGCTCATGGCAGGAAGTCATTATCACTTACACATTAGGCCAATCAGGCATGGCCGATGGCTCCTGGTTTAAAGCCACCTTCCGTTTTTATTCCGACTGGGAATTATTTCAAACCACCGACCCTAAAGCGGCTAACTATGTATCAGCAGAATATCATGCGTCGCCAACATTAGAAGGCCAAAGCCCTGCTTCAGTACAGAAATTATCTGTGCGTTTTGATCAGAAGGGCCATGAACGTCCGTTCCAGAAAGCGATTATCGTTGATACCTATGACGGTTATTTAAAAGCAGGTGATCAGATTATCATTCGCATGGGTGACCGCCGCTTTGGTGGCCCGGGTACACGGGTACAAACCTTTACTGAAGAGTTCTTTAAATTCCGTTGTTATGCCGATCCGCTGGGTACATCTCGCTTTGCGGCCGTTGAACCTGACTTAACGATCAACATTAAACCGGGACACCCGGCTTTATTGCAATGGGCGGGTTCGCGTTTAGTAAAACAGGGCGAAAAAATTCCGCTGCGTATTCGCGCCGAAGATGAATGGGGCAATACCTGCTGGAGCCGTGCCGAAAAAGTGCAGATAAAGGCCACTCTCGATGGCAAAGATTGTTATGACAAAGAAATCACCTTGCCGGAAGAAGGCTGGTCAGTTAATTTAATCGAAGATATGCCGACCGATAAGCCAGGCGAACTGATTGTAACCGCCATCATGGCCGATCACCCTGCTGTCAAAGCACATACTTTTTATGTCACGATTGATAAAGATATCGATTTCCCTCGAATTTTTTACACCGACTTGCACGTGCACTCAGAAGACACCGTAGGCACCAACTCCACCAGCTATAACCTCACGTACGGGCGTGATGTAACCGGTCTGGACGTGCTGGCATTTGCACACAATGACTTTAACATCACACATGAACGCTGGGACAAAACAGTCGAACTGATTCGTGAAATAAGCAAGGACGGAGAGTTCGTCGCCTACCCGGGCACCGAGTGGTGCGGCAGTTCCTGTGCCGGTGGTGATCACAACGTCATCTTCCTGCATGACCGTGAACCAGAATTCCCCTTCCTCAAAGATGGCACCCATGTACGCTCGGTAGACTGGAACGAAGATTCAGGTACAACCGTGGCCAATCCCGGTGCCTGGCCGTTAGAAGAACTATGGGCCGCCTATATCGATGACCCCGAAGGTCATTTGCTAACCCCCCATGTCGGGGGCCGTCGCTGCATTATGGACTGGCATCACCCTGAGCTAGAAAAATTAATTGAGATCGGTTCTGCCTGGGGCCACTTTGGCTGGTTATATCAGGACGCCATGGAACGCGGTTATAAGATTGGCGCGAGCATGGCCGGTGACGAACATCGCGGCCGTTGCGGTGGCGGTGTGCCGGGTACCGCCGTCTTCGGTACTAAGGGCGGCATCTCTGGTGTTATCTCTCCCGAATTATCG
>JAOUKT010000066.1 GCA_029882395.1 Gammaproteobacteria bacterium | reverse complement strand
GCAGGCCATAGCTATTAAACGACAGTGTTAGCTGGTTGCCATTTTGTGTAAAACTATCGCTGCCTTCAACCGACAAATCCGCCGCTAATGCTGCATTCAGCTGAACCAGCACCGTATCTGCACCTTCAAAACTAAACGACAGATCGGTACCATTGCCGTTTAATGTCATTAAACGCGCACGCATTGGCAGCGCCGTTATACGGGTAACATCGGCCTGACTGTCGCCCATCTGGATAATGAACTGGCCACCATTATCGGCTAGAAATACCTGGTCATCGTCATAGGCATACCAGTTGCTGACCTGACTGATGCGCTGATCTGATCTCAGCATTAATGAAAATTGCCCAACCTTACTGGCGTTGACGTTGGCGGTGATAGGATTGCTGCCGGTTACCGTCAGCGTCGCCGCTTCGTGGCTGCTGATACGATCATGCAAATCTGCCAGTGTAATAAATTCGCTGCCATTGGCATGCGCCATCGCAATCGTATTGTCGTACATCGCCACACTGTAGTTGCCAGCCGTTTCAATTGTCGGCCCATAGTCATGCCACAGCCAGTGGATAACCGGTTGTGACGCATGGCGCAATAAACCATGGTACTCGTCTTGCCAGATCAATTCGGCCTCGGCCGAGCTATAACCCAAATAGTCGATCAGTGTGTAATCCGGCGACAGGTTCAGGCTGAAATAAATCATCTTTGAGTCTGGCCTCATGCGCCCTATGGCACCGGGGTACCCCGAGTCAATGACCCCGGATCTGCCAGAGACATAATCGAAATACTGCTCCAGTTGCAGGTCAACCTCGAGGCTTTCTTCGTCACCGGGGATCGCCGCTCCTCTGACTTCTATACCCAGCTGACTTCCTAGTTCTATTCTTGACTGGTTAAACTCGAACTCCAGCTCGGCGCTGCTCAGGTTGCTGGTCATGTTAGGATGGCTCCATGAGTGGCTACCAATTTCATTTCCCAGTGACAGGTAGTTTTTAAACAAAGGTCCGGATATGCCCCAGTCGGTGTATTCACCGGCTGCTGGGGCATTGCCAATATTGAGGTAATAGGAACCGACAAAGTTGAACTGGGCTTTCCAGTTAATCAACAGCTCATACAGCGGGATATCGGTAAGCTGAAGCTCGTCCGCATACATGGATGAATCCATATCATTACGTGCAATGAAGATGCTGCTTTGTCTGCTAAGCTTGAGCCCGACGGGTATCTCATTGCCGTACATAACCCATTGTATTGCCGGCCATACCAGGTTGGTATCAGCCAATATCTGCTCATTGGCAAAATGCACATTACGCCCCCCGGCCTGGGTTGCAAGCACACCGTTGTGACTTTGCCCACTCACCTTCAGGGAGGCTAAAAGGCTGGCATTTTCTGCTGCCAGCGGCTGAAAACTATCGAACCAGATCTGCTGATAGTCCAGAATTAACTCGTCAGCTGCATAGTCGCGCATCACGCTATGGCTGATATCAGCGGCGCGAATTTCCATCGCGGCATTATTAACGCTAGTAGCATAAGCCAGGCCAAGCCATTGATTCATTCTTGAATACGGATCGCCCGCCAGCAGTGCGCCGCTTTCAGAATGGGTCATCAGATTGCCGGAAACGATAAGGCCCATGCCATAGTTAAAAACGGCCTGGTTCAGGGTCTCTTCTATTGCTGTTAGTTTTGACGCGGTCACATACTGCATTGCCGGGATCAGCAAGGCATCATAGGCCGTCAGATTGGCAACGCTGGTCAAATCATCTTCAGTCAGCAAATCGTAGGGGATGCCTGCCATCATGGCCTGATGCTGCATGGCCATGAACAACTGGGAATAGGCAAATTTATCGTAGAATAAATTGGCAGACGGTTCTGAGTAGACGATGCCGACACGTTTGTCAGGCTGGGCGAAGGCCGACAGCGCGACCAGTAGTAGCAATAAAAGTCCTGCAATTTTGAAATGAATAACTCGCATCATTCAAGCCTCCTTGCTTGCCTGATAGCAGCTGTATCACACTCATAAAACTACACGATGCTTTGTCAAATTACGACTTAATGAACGCTAAAAAAATCCTTACTTTTTAAATTAAACTGCATATTGTTTACCATAAAGCAGTCGTTATGGCAAGCCGTTAAACACTAAACACGGGCGGCAATTGCCAGCTAACAGTTAGCCTGAAGGCTGATAACTATTTAAGTTACAAACATTTATGCGATACGCCTGGCCTGTGCTTTTCGTTTAAATGATGGCATATTTTTTTTAGATGAAACAAAAATCACGGCCGGCACTGCGCGCATCAAATCGTAATAAAAGCAAACCTCTATTCGAATACGTTAGCTTATCGCTGGCTTGTCGCCAGCGCTGATAAGTCCTGTTTGTACTGGATCATCTAATCACAACTTATGCGAAAACTATCATTCAGATTAAGCGGCAAAATCAATGTACGGATATTCAGCGCTGCCGCCTGCTGGCATAACGCCTGTTGGTTTGAGCTGGTATTTAATGATGAATCTTCTGCCGGGTATTCAGCATTAAACACCGGCTTATTTAAATCCGTAAATATTTTATAGACATCACATTCTGCGTATTGAAAACATTGTTCATTGACGGCGAAATCATAATACTGAACCAGCGCACCTATCTGCTCGACATCGTTTTTCAGGCCTACCGACAATCCTCTCAGATGCGCTTCATTGGCGATAAAGCGGTTATAGTCTAACTGATCATCAGCTGTAAAATTAAAGCCGGATTTATTCGTATAACCATCCATGTTATCGGGCTCCACTCCATCACAGCCCTGAAATGCAGCCAGATCAAGTCGTGCCTGCATAATCGATCTTACGTTCTGGCTTCGCACGTCAAGCCATCTTTCTCCAGGCCAGCCAGCAAGATCATTACCCATATCGGCCGGCAAAAAATCTGCAAAATCCGGACGCCAGTTTTCCGAAGAACCCGCAGAAAAATAACAGATCACTTTTTTGCCCATTTCCTGAAGCGTTGCTATGTTGTGCGCCGCATCAAATAGATCGATATCATAAATCGTCACGTCGTAGCTGGTATTAACAGTGCCGCTCAATTGCCACTGCCAGCTGGCTGAGATATCCGGCAGATACCAGCTGCCCGTCACCGGGGGATAATTAACATCAATAACAATGGGCTGACCAGCATCACCAGCATTATTTATCAAAACAAAATTGGCCTGCAGCACCGCGTCTGCAACGGCGGTAAAATGATAACTGTTACTGCTTGCCACTTCAGCGCCGTCTCGTGTCCAGTTAACGAAGCTATAACCGGTGTTTGGGCTAGCCGTTAAGGTGACGCTGTCACCGTGATGATAACTTCCTGCTCCTGTGACACTGCCGCCATCAACGCTATTGCTATTGACGCTGATTATATAATTAATATTTTCGCTGCCGATAAAGTTAGCTAATAATGTGTAATCTTCAGTAGCCGTAAAACTGTAATGGCTGTTGCTAGAAACTTCTATGCCGTTATGCGTCCAGTTAACGAAGTTATAACCGGGGTTTGGGCTAGCCGTTAAGGTGACGCTGTCACCATGATGATAATTGCCTGTGCCTGTGACGCTACCGCCAGCGAGAATATTGCTGCTGGCCGCAATGGTATAATTAATAATATCGGTGAAGCTAAAATTTGCTAACAGCGAGCGGTCTTCAACAGCGGTAAAACGGTAGCTACTCTCCGTCGACACTTCAGTGCCGTTTAGTGACCAGTTCACAAAAGCATAACCGGCATTTGCAACAGCGTTCAGGGTAACGCTATCGTTATAATTGTAACTGCCTTGCCCGGTGACACTCCCGGCGTCCAAAGGATAACTATCAGCCAGCACATCAATCGTTATATTTTCATTGTCATGTGCACTGCTTAAAACCGTTACATTTTCACAGGCTGTCAGTACCAGGGCCAAGATAAACAAAATAAACACTGACCACCGACACAAGATTCTGTCAGAAGCGATTGGGCACATCACATCCTCCTTAATGATTGTTTCTTTGAAAAATTCTTCAACGACATTAACATAAAAATTTTCAAGACTCAGTACCGCCGGCGCAGCACATGCACCCATTCATCAGCCGCTGTTATTATTTCGAAACACCGTTAAGCGATTATGCATTTGCAACAACCAGTGACTACTAAAAAATAATAATGGCTTGCGTCTGAACGTACTATTTTTTACCCGCTTCTGTCTTTTTTTGTTTGTCTGTCACGCGCTCTCAAAAACATATTTTCAAATCCTTGGCTGCATTCTCGGCACACATAATTAAATAATTTTATGATCGAATGACAAAAATAATTATGACAAGGTCGTTAGACCAGACTTTGGCTCAGGCAAATAATTAACAGCAGCGACACACTGGCACATCAATAGCTTAGCGAGCCGGCGTGTTTTTTTTGCCATCTTTTCAGCTTCAGACAGATATTTTAGCCACGCAGGCATCTTGTCATCAGCAGATGGATAATAGGAAATCATAATGAGCAATGACAATGTCATCAAATGTGCCTCAGGCTAACGCAGTATCAGGCAGGCCAGCTGCCATGAGATGAGATGAGCTTATAACAATGCATTTCAATCAGCGAGCGCAGTCATCACTCTTTTACCCGCGCGAGCTTTTGGATTTTTCCTGAACGCAATAAACGATCACCTCTTATAACAAATAGCCGTACTGCATTTATTACCCACTTATCCTGCTATTTATGGATTTAACTGCTTTAAAAGATACTATACAACATAATCTATTACTGGTATTAATGATAAACACTGGTAGATCTATTACTTCGACAATCTGTTACCGCGACACTTCTTCAATGGATGAAAGGATTTCGAGTATGTCTAAATTTAATCTTCAATTAACATCTAACATTATTAATAAATCCTTTAACCGAACCGTTGATGTGGTTTTTGCAGTCATCCTGCTGTTTATTACCCTGACGATGGTGATTGGTGTTTGGCGTTTATTTTATCGTTTAGGCGAACTTTTTCAGGAAGGCGGCATCACCGGGAACTATCTCTATATTTTTTCAGACGTACTGACCCTGTTTATCCTTATTGAACTCTCTCGTTCATTGGTCGAATATTTCTCTACAAAGACGTTACGCATAACTCCCATCATTGATGCTGGCATTGTTTTTGTGCTTAGACATATTATGATCGATTTGTTTAACCATAAATTGGAAACAGACAACATTTATGCACTCAGTGCATTATTGCTAGCTCTGGCTGTAATTCGTGTCACCACCTCAATTAATTTTCAGCGCGTGTAAAATATGGCAGACGATAAACCTGCTGAAGAAGTTGTAGAAAATCGGTAAATACTTGCACCCATAGTGCATTTTTAGAACAGAATCATCTGGGGAGAACATGCATATGGCTAATCAGAATCCTGCTACGGATACCCCCTGGCACAGTCTCGATATCAATCGCGTTTTTCAGCTGCTGTCATCATCAGCTGATGGTTTGTCACAACAGCAAGCTGATCAGCTGTTACAAACATACGGCCCCAACCGACTACAAGCAGCCCGCAAAAAAAGCCCATTAGCCCGTTTTCTCGAGCAGTTTCATAATCTACTGATCTATGTTTTGTTAGCGGCCTGTATTGTGACGGCCCTGCTCGGGCACTGGGTAGATAGCGGCGTTATTCTTGCTGTCGTTGTGCTCAATGCCATGATTGGTTTTATTCAGGAAGGTAAAGCAGAAAAAGCCCTTGATGCCATCCGCAACCTGCTGTCTCATCAGGCACTGGTTAAACGTCACGGCAAGTTCATTAACATCTCGGCTGAGCTGCTGGTACCGGGTGACGTGGTGATGCTACAGTCGGGCGATAAAGTACCTGCCGATTTGCGCTTGTTCAAAAGCCGGGAACTGCGTATTGAAGAAGCAATGCTCACAGGCGAGTCGATGCCAGTCGAAAAAGCCACCCAGCCAGTTGCAGAACACGACAGCATTGGCGACCGCAAATGCCTTGCCTACTCCGGAACACTGGTGACCTATGGGCAAGGCCAGGGCATTGTCATCGCCACTGGCGAGCAGACTGAAATTGGCCGTATCAGCAGCCTGTTAAGCCATGTTCAGGTACTCACAACGCCATTGTTACGGCAGATGGCCACGTTTGCAAAATGGCTTACTCTGGCGATTGCAGCCATCGCCGCGCTGACCTTTGTTTACGGTGTGCTCATACAGCACTATTCTTTCAGTGAAATGTTTCTTGCTGCAGTGGGTTTAGCGGTCGCCGGCATTCCCGAAGGCTTACCCGCGATAATGACCATTACGCTGGCGATCGGTGTGCAGCGTATGGCTAAAAAACACGCCATCATTCGTCGCCTGCCTGCTGTCGAAACCCTGGGCTCTGTTACCGTGATCTGTTCAGATAAAACCGGCACATTAACCCAAAATGAAATGACAGTACAGACGGTGACCACTGCCGCCGGCAGTTGTGAAGTCAGTGGCGCAGGATATGCACCCCGCGGTGTGTTCACTCTTGATGGCAATGATATCAGCCCGGAAACTTTACCGATATTAAGAGAGCTGGCTCAGGCCGCCTTGCTGTGTAATGACGCCAGCCTGACAGAAGTGGGTACAGACTGGCGACTACAAGGTGACCCAACAGAAGGCGCGCTGCTAACACTGGCAATGAAAGCCAATCTCGACCCGTCTTACTACCAGAACCAGTACCCGCGCACAGATGCTATCCCGTTTGAATCACAACACCGTTTTATGGCCACATTACATCATGACCACGCCGGCCATGGTTTCATTTATGTAAAAGGTGCGCCAGAACGCGTCATCGAGATGTGCCACCAGCAACTCTTGCGCGGGCAAGATTCACCATTAGATAAAACATACTGGGAAAGCTGCCTGCATGATATGGCAAGCCGCGGCCAGCGACTGCTCGCCATTGCAGTGAAAGCCGGCAGCCCCGGCCAGCAAAGCCTTAACTTTAGTGATGTCAAAGACGGGCTCACGCTACTCGGTGTGGTCGGCATTATTGACCCGCCACGTGAAGAAGCCACCGCGGCTATCTACGCCTGCCAGGCAGCCGGCATCAGAGTGAAAATGATTACGGGTGACCACTCTATCACAGCTCGTGCTATCGGCATTCAAATGGGTATTGGTGATGGTGTCAGCGTCATCAACGGTAGCGAGCTCGAAAGCTTTAATCAGCAGCAGCTCAATGATGCACTTCAACACACCGATATTTTTGCGCGTGTATCTCCCGAACAGAAACTGCAGATAGTCACGGCGTTACAGGCCACAGGCGAAGTGGTATCAATGACCGGCGATGGCGTGAACGATGCGCCGGCGCTCAAGCGTGCCGATGTCGGCGTGGCAATGGGGCTAAAAGGTACTGAAGTCGCCAAGGAAGCCGCAGAAATGGTGCTCACCGATGACAATTTTGCATCCATTGTGCAGGCGGTAGAAGAAGGCCGCACTGTTTATGACAACCTTAAAAAATCCATTATGTTTGTACTGCCTACCAACGGTGGCGAGGCGTTTACCATTATTGCAGCCATTATATTCGGAAGAATGTTGCCTATCACCGCGGCACAGATTCTCTGGGTGAATATGATAACAGCGGTAACACTGGCTCTGACGCTGGCCTTTGAACCCGCTGAACACCATGTCATGCAGCGGCCTCCGCGCGACCCGAAAGAACCGATTTTGTCTGTGTTTCTGATCTGGCGCATCCTCTTTGTCTCCGTGATTATTGTCATCGGTACTTTCGGTTTGTTTCTATGGGAGCGAGAACATGGCGCCTCAATTGAAATGGCGCGCACAGTTGCAGTTAACACACTCGTTATGTTTGAAATATTCTACCTCTTTAGTGTTCGCTTTCATCTGGCCACCGCCCTTAGCTATGAAGGCCTGTTTGGCAATAAATATGTATTGTATGCGATTGGCATACTGGTTTTATTCCAGCTCGGTTTTACTTACCTCGGCCCCATGCAACGATTATTTGCCACAACCGGCATTACAATTGAATCCTGGCTCAGAATCATCATCACTTCATCTTCCGTACTCATTCTAATTGAAATTGAAAAAATGCTGATACGCCGTTATAAAAAACCCGAGCGCTGATGCCCGAAAAAGGCGGCCGGCAACATTTCGGTTTTAATACTGACGCATGCAGCGAGATAGAAATATAAATACACATTAAAAAGCGGTTAACAAACATTTTGTCTTTTTAACTTTAAAACAAAAATATACTATGGCGACACTGAATCAAACAAAGCCTGAACAGCAATACGACTTTGAGGAGTTAATACTGCAACGCAGCAAGCAGCTAAAAATGAGCACACTGCTTATTAGCTGTATATTTAATTGAGAGCAATTGGTTTTGTTTATTGTATCGACTGTCTATTTTTTTAAATCAGGCAGCGAGTCTGCAAACAAGCACAGCGACAATATCAGCCGCTGCTGGCTAAACCGTTTTTTTACCCGAATTTTTGTTATGCCGCGCTCCGAGGCTTGCACAGTCGTAAAGCGTAATCCGGGGGCTCACTTTCATCGACGCAGACACCGCGATAGTTTTTGGCGTGACTTCACCAAACAATAACAACAGCTGACTACTTCATCGTTTGAATGGCGCGGATTGTTTCGCAAAGATCAATTATCGTAATGAAAATGCTTAATAAGCTGCCACGCATGTTGCGCATTATCCACATACTCGAATAACGCCAGGTCTTTGCTATCGATAACACCCTCTTCCACCATCGCCTCAAAATTAATAATGCGCTGCCAGTAATCCTTTCCAAACAGCAACACCGGCACCGCCCTGACTTTCTTTGTCTGAATTAAGGTCAGTGTTTCAAACAGTTCATCAAGAGTGCCAAAACCGCCGGGGAAAGCCACCAGGGCTTTAGCGCGTTTTAAAAAATGCATCTTGCGTATCGCAAAATAATGAAACTGGAAACACAGTTCAGGTGTAATGTATGCGTTGGGCCGCTGCTCGAATGGCAATACAATATTCAAACCGATGCTTTTACCCTGAGCGTCCATAGCGCCTCGATTAGCCGCTTCCATAATGCCTGGACCACCGCCTGTTATCACCACCAGATGACACTCGCCGCCTTGCTGTGAATGAGCAGTGATGGTTCGGGCGAGTTCCCTGGCCTCTTCGTAATAACGAGACTTTTCAGCGATACGTTTGGTTATTTGCAGCTTGCGACGTAACTCAGTATCAGACGGGTTTTCATTTGCCAGTTTGCTTATCTGTCTTAAATTACGTTCTGATGTTTGCTTGTCCGGTACTCTGGCACTGCCGAATATGACAACGGTCGAATTGATACCGTTCTGCTGCTGCAATAAATCTGGCTTTAGCAGCTCAAGCTGTAAACGTACCGCACGCAATTCATCCCGAAGCAGAAATTCCTTATCTGCATACGCCAGCCGATAAGAGGCCGAACGCGTCTGCGCGGTATTGGCTGTCAGTTTCGCAGCGCTGAGGTCATCTTCAGCTGTGGGAAAGACATGCTCAGGCGTATCAGAATCCATCATAACACCTCATGCAATCAGGCCGTTTTAAAATGAAACGCTATCACCAGTGCCTGGAATTGTGGCCGTCAGCCTTTTCTCAGAGAGGCATTTGCATAATGTCTTTTTAGCCTCAGCTTCACCGTGTATCAGGTAGACTTCAGGCAAAGGTTTATTGAAATGCTTTAGCCAGTCAATTAACTGCGACTGACTGGCATGCGCAGAAAAACCACCTAAGGTATGTATCGCGGCATTAATCGCGATTTCTTCCGTTCCATGCCTGAATGTTTTGGCTCCGTCTACCAGGGCACGGCCCGGCGTACCGATTGCCTGATAGCCCACAAATATCACGTGAGCATTTCGTCGCCACAGGTTATGTTTCAAGTGATGACGTATGCGGCCACCATTACACATGCCACTGCCGGCTATTATAATAGCCCCCGCCTCTAACTTATTTAAAGCGATCGATTGCTCGGTTGTAGGCGTGTAGCGAAGCACGGGCAAAAAAGTATGCAGGCTACCCATGACACCGCGCTGTATCAAGCGGCTGTCTTCATTATTAAAAATATTCTGGTAGCGGTGATAGACTTCAGTCACCGCTATTGCCATCGGACTGTCCAGGTATACAGCCTGATGTTTAAGCTTTCCTTTCTGGTAAATCTGACCGAGTCGAAAGATGATTTCCTGTGTCCGGCCCACAGCAAAAGAAGGGATTAGAATATTGCCGCCATTTTCAGAAGCTTCAACAATGATATCCTCGAACTCCTGCAGGGTCTCATCCATTGGCCGGTGATTACGATCGCCATAGGTTGATTCAAGCAACAGGATATCAGCTTTTGTTACCTGCTCCGGATCACGTAACAATGCCGCATAACTGTTGCCGAGGTCTCCCGAGAACACCAGTTTTTTTTCTACGCCTTCTTCAGTGATAAATAGCTCGACAATTGATGCCCCCAGGATATGCCCGGCATCGCGAAAGCAGACAGATAGCGTCTCTGAAATTTTCTGCCGGCAGGCATACTGCAACCCCTCACACAAGCTCAGTGTGCGTTCCACATCCTTGATTGTGAACAGCGGTTCGATTTCCTTTTTGCCTGCGCGTCGCCTGTGTTTGTTTTCCCATTCCACATCTCGCAGACCTAGGGACGCGGCATCTTTTAGCAGTATTTCAAGCAGCTCACAGGTCGGCGCGGTCATATACAATGGGCCGTTATAACCTTCTGCTACCAGTCTTGGTAAACGCCCTGAGTGATCGAGGTGGGCATGAGAGAGGATAACAGCATGCAGTTTTTTAACATCAAAGGGAAAGCTTGCTGCATTGGCTTTTTCTTGTTCACGGCTGCCCTGATACAAACCGCAATCTAATAGCACTGTTTCAGAACCGGTTTCAAGCAAATACAAGGATCCGGTTACGCCTTCAGTTGCACCATAGAATGTCAGCTTTGCCATATTAATTTCCGATATTAAAACAGCCGTTTGTACTAAAAAATAATCCCGCTTAACCTGTTACGGTTAATACCTGTTAAAGCCTATCATCTTGTTTCTATAATATATAAAGCCTGTCGTTCAAGCTACGATGTAAATCAAACTTCCTATATAAGTTATGAAAATCAAGACGCTTTCCCAGCCGATATTGATAATGCCATAACGTTCACGGTGTAAAAGCCCCATTAATATAATGCCGGTCATCAGCAGTGTAATGCCCAGCCAGAACTGTTCAACGGCTGAAACATTGGCATAGATAGAGCCTTCAGTATAAGCAAAATCCGATACCGCAATAAACAAAGTATCAAAAGCATTACCGCCTATAATATCGCCTACCGCCAAGCTGAGCGATTTTAAACGCACCGCTGTTATTGCAATAACAAGTTCAGGCAAAGAAGTGGATACCGCTGTAAAGACACCACCAACCAGACCTTCCGACATGCCCGTTGTTGCCGCAATCGCGAGACCTGTTTTCGATAACAGCCAGCCAGTAAATCCAACAATAACAGAATAGATCAGAAATTTTATCCATAGCTGGTTATCTGAAACACGCTTTCTCTTATTGTCGGCCTCGTGCTCGAACCGGGTTTCACGGGTTCTGCGTGGCAACCACATTGGCATTTTATGGGTTTTGGCCAGAATTCTGAGCCCGAATAAATAACTTATGATGATCATAAATGAAAAGGGATGGACCGAGAATATGACTAAATCGGGTACGGTAAATGCAACGACATGTATCGATAATAGCGTGATCAGAAACGCACTCATCATCAGGTTTTCTGCCGAAGCGGCCGCATGCTCAAGATTCGCTTTTCTGTAGAACATGTCGGCAACTGCGAGGAAAAAAGTTTGAGCGGCAATGCCTCCCAGGGCATTGCTTACTGCCATTTCAGCATGCCCATTACTTGCCGCCGTTAGCGAGGCAATGATGCCGGAAAGTGAGGTTGAAGCGCCAATAAAGACAGCGCCCATCAGTGCTTCGCCCATGCCTGTTTCCGCAGCAAGCGTTCTGGCAACGTGTGTCATTTTCACGCCGAAATAGCCAATAGCAGCGGCCGCCAGAAGAAATATCAGTGTTAGAGAAAATACAGATATGTTCTCGAAGGCAATCATGAGATTAGCGTGTTCTCATCAACCTATAATACGTATAGAGCAACATCAGATTAACACCTCCTATTCAGACTCTGATATATCAGCCGCATTCAATCACCTGCTAATAAACCATATGAAGATATTTTAAGCTATCCGTTATTTGCAGCGCGGCCGTGTCGTCAACCTCAGTGACGGATCCACTATATAGACTCCTTTTAAATACTTTCTGCCGATTAGCATACTATAATTTAAACCGCCGCGGTCGATAAGACTCACATCGGCCTGTTCATCATGCTTACCCAGGCAGACAGACATGCGGACTAAATAACGCCTCTGTACATCGCCAAAATGCTGCTTTACTTTAACAATGCGTTCTATTTTCTTATCCAGCAAATACGATCTGCCACTAGTATCAGTCACTGAAAATTTTATCCATTTTTCACCGCCCCGATCATAGGGAGCCTGGTAGTCACAATGCAGCGATGCCGAGTATGCACCAGTATCTATCTTGGCTTTTATTTTTATTTTTTCTGATGTAATGTGCACATTCTCAACCCAGCCTATTATTTCTTTAGCCTGTGCGGCGAGAGTTGGCAAACAAGCTAAAAACACGGCTGTCATGCATTTCAAAATCACGCTATTGTTTTTTATACTAGTCATTAACGCATCCTTTCAACTACATAAATACCATAATAGATCAAATTCATATGAGTTTAACGCATTATTTTTTCGACATGCCGAGCGGCCGTTTGCAGCCAGCAAGAAAACGTTTCTTTACGAGCAAAAGAGCAGATATGACAGTGACCTGAAAGCCCTGTTAGAGAAACAGAAGAATCTAAAGAAAGCCGGCTTATACTTTAGCCTAAGCCTCGCATCAAGCTTTTCAGTGCCTTACCAGCTCATGCAACTTGATATTGATAATTGATTGAAATGTATATATGAACGCCATGACTAGCATGCACTGAAATGAGGTTTATCCGTGGCCCTGTAATTGTTCATATACCTGAAAGTCGAAAACTACTAACTTTACATCACTACTATCAGAGAGAGCGCGCATGCACATATACTGCATACATTCACACCGCACTGGATACAATTGACGTAATAGCTAATCTATCTCAACTTGGCCGAAAGCGGTCACTCATACAAGTTATGAATTAAGTCTAAATTCACCCTGAATACGACGTTTGTTACTTAATTAATAACGGCTAGTATTTGATCAGAATCGGCCATTTATAGTTTTTACTCTGACCTCTAACATCTTTTGAGAGTTGCCCGACAATATTTTTTACTAAACACACATCTAATTAAAGATTTTAAATTCTCGATTATATACAAACTCTGGCAGCCCTTCAGGAAATTTAATTACTTTTTTAACACTGTCATATTGATAAGATTTACCAGACAAATATTCTTTGTCCGCAACATTTTTAAGATAATAGGAAATATTATCCTTGCTAATTTTATTAAAATTTATATCAATAATTAATTTTAGAGCTCTACTTCTTGCTATAGAAGATTTCATATTTTCTATTACTCTACAACCTTTTAACATTCCATCTTTAAGTACAGAATATATTGGATAATATGGATATAAAGGATAGTGAATCAGAAAATCAAAATCCTTATTTTTTATTTCTTGCTCAGTTTCTTTCTCATTACAAATTTTAGTTATATCATTCATGTTATTTAAAATAATATCTTTATTATTGAAGTAATATTGATAAAAATCATTTATAGCATAAGCAGAAGCATATTCGATACCTCTCGATGCTGGATGACAAAGTAAATCAGATTCAATTTTTAAATATCTAGTGACACATAGCCCTGAATTTAATAAGGCAAATTCCTTTCTGTACATTCCTGGAATATTAAAGTTATCCTCATTAAAATTACTTAATAATGGTTCAATTTCATTATGTATCTGCCTCACTTCATTTGGATATTTCGATAATATGTCGTGTATAAATTCCCTGCTTATACCATGCATAACCATAAAAATGGCTTTTTCTACAAGTGTTGTTTCACTTGATAATATGTTTTGATATAACTTAAATTCTTCAATAACTTCTTTAACTAGCTCTTTGTCAAATCCATTTCTTAACTCCTGTTTTTTCTCAGATAAAAATAGTATTTGAAGCCCCATAAACTCTGTGATTTTTGGATTCAGAACGGTATGGGAGTCAATTTCAGAATATTTGAAGCTCTGTTTATATCTTGATAATAAGATCTGATTCTTATATATAATATTTTTTACTTCATCATCACGATAACACTCTACATCATCGTATTCGACCTCAAACAACCAGCACTTTAATGCTAAACCATCAACTTCTAATTCTAATCGATTCTTAATTACCGGAAGGTCACTATCTTCTTCTATAGATCTTAAATTAGTATATTTCTCTAGTCCATTTTGATATCTTTTGTATCCATATCCATGAATATCTTTTGCATTCATTGGGGCATGCATACCAGCTAAATGAAAAACAAAATTATTTTCATTCTTCACTTTATTTGCGTCATGAAATAAATACTTCACTGCATCTTGATTCAAACTAGGAAAATAATAGAAATATAGAAAACCACACCCAAGAATGGAGAGAAATACAAATAAACTTAGATATTTTTTAATCTTACTCATTTACTTGTCTAAATATAATAAAACACTGCTAATAATAAACATATTTGGGGTCCATATTAGGGTGCAAAGTAAAAACTATAAATGACCGATTCTAATCAAAACTTGCCATTAGTTATTATTATTTAAATGACTAAATTTGGCTAATACTATTCTCATTCATGATATCTTGCAAATGACCGCTTTGGGTCAATATGAGACAACACTAAAAGTTAAATATTGTCCGCTTTGCTTTGAGACTTGCCGCATTTATTATTCTGCTTAATGATCGCTAATGCCCATTATTAACTAGTTTTCGACTTTTATTATTTGGAACAACATTAAAAGCGGACGAAAACCATCACTCCACTGTTACCGATTTTGCAAGATTTCTTGGCTGGTCGACATCGGTACCTTTGCGTACTGCTACGTAATAGGAAAACAATTGCAAAGCCACTGCAAACAGAACAGGCGCAACTTCAGCACCCACAGATGGTATTTTCATGATCTGGCAGTTTTCCCCCAGAT
>JAOUKT010000065.1 GCA_029882395.1 Gammaproteobacteria bacterium | reverse complement strand
TAAGAGCCGGAAGAGGTGTTTTAGAGTCGGTTGTTTGTGTTTTACCGGGGATATTAAAAGCAATTTTATGCTTAAGTGACTTCAGTCCGGGTTCAATAATATCGAAGCCTTTACCGGTATCTATCGTGACTTTGCTGACACCTGTTTTAATAATATTTTGTAATAGAATATTATTATTGATACTGGTGTTCGTTTTGATGCCGGGGAAAAGAGCGGGCTCCTGATCCAGGTCATGTAAAAACATGCCCACACGCAGTTCGGTTACCTGAATTTCTTTTAGCATGCCTGATCAACCGTCTATAGTCATTACAAAGGTGTTTGTTTACTCTGTCTTAATGTCACTGCTCAGTAAAAAGCCTAATGTTAATTAAACTGTCTTAAATATTAGTTGAAGTAAGGGTGATATAAAGGCAAAAGAAGCGAAGCGTATGAAAGCGGTGATAAAAGGCGGGAGGTTATAACGGTTTGTCCCAGGCTACAGGCTTAGGCAGGGCGTAGTTTATTGATAATATGAATTAATGTGGCTTTGCTGGACTTACTAAGCGGCAGTTGCTGCATCAGTTTAAAGTTTCTGATTGAGAAGAAATTCTGGCCTTCACAGAGCAATTCTTCGATGCGCTGTATGTGCGATTCTATATTGATACACCAGTCATTCCATACACTGGTCTCTTCTGCAGAACAGGTTGCAATCAATTCAGGGGTTAGCTGCTTAAGCGGGTTTTCCAGGCTATTGAAGATAAGTCTGCGAATGTTTGTGGTTAATATTTCAAGGCCTTCAAGCTGGCCATTTTGTAGCTCATAATAACTACAGGAAGCGAGGCTTTGGTCATTAATGGGTTTTAATGTCTTGCAGACAATATCAGGTGTTTTGTTATGTGCCATGTTTTCAAGCAGAGAAATAAGCTCCCAGGGAAACTGGGTCTGAAAGTAAGAAAGGTTTCGATAGAGCCATTCTGCACCGCGTTTGCGTTTTTTAAGGTGTTGCAAGCGTTTTAAATAATGTGCTTTGTGGGCAAGAACTTTGTTGATGTTCTGATGCTGTGAAGACAAAGAATCTCTGGATTGTAACGGGCTGCTTGAAGATAAGCTGATTTCTTCATCGGGCACACTGGTGAGCAATACCTCTAGCGTTTCTAGAGAAATTTCTGTACCGGGGTGGTTGGCTTTTTCAGGGGGGCAGTTATCCTGTGATTGAAGTTTTAGCGATTGAAGGGACTTGATACTATCGCTTTTCATCAATACTGAGTCGCTGTTTGATGTCGAAATCTAATCGCGCTCTTTAAGAGCGTTTTTATTTGATTAGTCATCGTGTTCAACATCATGCGTAAAGACGTCGTTATGTTGAAACAAATGTTTAGTGTTTCCAAGCTGCTCTTGAGTGTGCTCATCTTTGGCTAAAGCCGTGAGTTTGTCAAATGTTTTTAGGCTAAAAAAACGCTGTGCTGACACAAGCTTGTGTTTTATTGACTGGATTTGTGAATCCAGCTGATTACACCAGTCATACCATTCTGTCCGTTCCTGTTCGCTAATCGCGTTTATCGCTGTCTTGGATAATGTTATTAACGGTGAATAGAGTAGTTCGTTGACTAAGCTAAAAAAATTCTGGTTAATGATGTCGCCGTTTTTAATTACCGGTGCCGTACTTTTGCATGGCTGAGATAGATTTAATAAAATTTCAGGTGGGCAAAGCAGTTTGAATTCGCTGATATGGCTATCAATACAATATACGCCGTTGTTTGCATTTATTAACAGCTCAATCTCACTGTGAATCTTATTTTGCTTATTCAGGGTATTGTTAATGGTCAGTAATTGCTGCTGTTTAAGAACGGCTTTATCAAATAAGTCGGCTGATGTATCGGTCTGATCAGCCGATAATAAGCGGTTTAATTGCTCGGAAGTGAGTGAGTAGCCATTAATTTTAGCCAGCGATGACGCTTGATGGCCTCTCGTTGTGTTATTTTTCTTAAGCTGGGTATGCTTAACCACGTTTCATGCTCCTTGCTGAGTGACCAGATGGCTGTCGATAAAGGCTATCATCATTGTCTTAATAACTGTCGTTTATAGCGTCAGCATCTAAATGGCTGTCTTTTACCAAGTTTTCAGCATGAATTAAGCCGAAAAAGTGCGCTCTCGGGGCTTTTTTTTCAGCTTCCTGAGCGAGTGCTGCGGCTGTGTTCTCGGGCTTTTTGCAGATGATACTGGCCATCTTTACCATAATGCCTTTCCTGCTTTTATCAAATAGACCAAGAGGGCCGAGCTATTCCGATACAGGTTCTTATAAGTATCGATTTCGCTACTATAATTAGTGATATGCTATCATGTCAAGCACTATATATGGTGTGCCGGTGTTGTTGTTAACTGTTTTATCAATTATATGGATGATCATAAGCATTACATTTTTAGAGATCAAATGCAGACTGCTCTATCATCAGCGGCGTCGAGTATAGTGGGTGATGTTAAGCGAAGACTCAATATATAGTAGGCGGGGAAATGACAGCAGGGCAATGAGTTAATCAAATATGACCAGCTGATTAATTCAGTAACATGTAAATAATATAAATAAGAACGCTTAGTTGGCAAAAATGAGTTATTTGTTGGGTTTTGCCTAATATGTTAATGATTTCTTTGGGTGATCTTCTTAAATCAAGGTTGGTTTTGGCATCTATCAGGCGGTTTTGATTTAATAGCGCAGGCATTAAGTGTGTTAATAAAAGCGTATAACTCATGCCTAAAATGGCTAACAGAAAGCCGGCTGCGCGAGCGTCCCCGAGAATAGCTATGACGCCGCTGATGATAGAAATAACGGTGTTAAATCGATAAAAGCGTTTAAATAGCCAGCTAATTCCCATGTCGTCAGGCCAATTGTCGAATAAAGGCTTATGAAATAAGCTCAGAAGCAAGAAACCACCGATTTGTATGCCGCAGCCTGTGGCAGCAATTAAACGTAATGCTTCAAATATATCCATGCCCAGATTGTAACGTATTCGGTGGGGTTGTGGCAGACGTAAGCCTATGTCCCCAGTATTAATGCTGTAGAATCAGGCATGAAAGTAAGGCATAGTTGACTGTTATGTGTGTTACGCGTCTTTAAATTTATAACCTGAAAGGTGTAATGTGGCTGTTATTGAACTGACGAAAGAAAATATTGAAGAAACGATCGTATCAAATGATATTGTACTGATCGATTTTTGGGCTCCCTGGTGTGGTCCTTGTAAATCATTTGCTCCAATATATGAAGAAGTGGCTGACAAAAACGAGGGTGTTGTTTTTGCAAAAGTAAATACTGAGGATGAGCAAGAGTTAGCGGCACATTTTCAGATACGTTCTATTCCGACGTTAATGATATTTCGAGAACAAATCGTGCTTTATTCCGAGGCTGGCATGTTGCCCGCTCCAGCGTTACAGGAAATTGTAGATAAAGTAAAAAGCCTGGATATGGAGCAGGTTAAAAAAGATGTCGAGGCTGAGCAACAACAAGCCTGATGGGAAAATAAGCAGAGCAAAAAAAAGACCGGTAAAACCGGTCTTTTTTTTGTGTGCTACTGGTGCTTTAAGCTTTAGGCAGCTTTTTCAGCGCGTCTTTTTCCCACTTGGTCATGTAAGACGCTAATGCCTTGCTACCATCTGAGAGTAATTTGGTCAGTTGGTTAACATTGTCGGTAACCTGTTTAAGTTCCGCTTTGGTGTTTTTTAGTGTTTCGCGAGACGCTTTAATCTGAGCTTGCATGGCTTTAACCGGGTCTGCAGGCTTAGATGACTTTTTCTTGGCTACTTTTTTCTTAGGGCTTGCTTTTTTAGGGTTGGCCTTTACAGCAGATTTTTTAGCCGCTTTAGGTTTTGCTTTTACAGCGGCTTTTTTAGTAGCCGGTTTCGAAGCTGCGGGCTTAGGAGTTGCCTTGACTACGGGTTTAGCCATCACCGGTGGTTTGCTTGCTGTGGTAGTGGCCGCTGGCGGCCTTGTCACAGGAACTGCGGGTTTTTCCGCTGGTTTATTTGACATAAAACCCGGCGTGCTGCTTCTTTCGCTGGGAGTTGAAGTCTGTTGTGAGCCAAAAGAGGGTTTTGGCTGTTGCTGTGGTTTGTTAAAAGAGGGTGTTGACGTAGGTGCCGCAGTAGACGGAGTAGTCGTTACTGGTTGTCTTTCAGTAGGAGCTGCCGCAGGAGTGCTGGTTGGTGGTGTGCTGCTAGCAGGTGTTGACTGGGAAGAGTTGGTGTCAACTTCAGGTTTATTATTATTGAAACTGTTTGACTTCTCGTCATTCATTGCTTTTTCCCCACCTGGTGGTGTACTTGTTTTGATTGAACTGTCCATTGTACGAACATCTTTGAGTGTCGCAAGTAGATGTTTAAAAATATTGTTTATTTGTCCCTGACCTTCAACGATTTTAAGTTTATTTTGTTCTTTATAACGGTTAATCAGCGGCATTGTCTGCGCTTCGTAGACACGTAAGCGGTTGGCTATTGTTTCTTCGTTATCATCACTGCGATGGTGTAATTCAGCGCCGCAATGATCGCACTGATCGTCAAGGATGGGCGGTTTTGTATAGATATTAAAGACAGAGCCGCATGTTTCACAGTTCATTCGACCACTGAGTCTTTCCATTAAGTTGTCAAAGTCGACCTGAATTAGACGAACGCAATCTATGGGCTGGTGTATTTCATCGAGTAATTGGTCGAGTTGGTCGGCTTGTTCCAGATTGCGCGGAAAGCCGTCCAAAATAAAGCCACTGCTTGCGTCTGCCTGGCCAAGGCGTTCACGTATCATGCCTAACACGATTTCGTTTGAAACCAGCTGGCCTGCCTCCATTGTCGCTTTTGCCTGTCTGCCCAGTGGTGTCTGAGCTTTAACGGCTAGTCTGAGCAGGTCGCCAGTAGAAATCTGAGGTATTTTGAAGTGTTCGCCCAGTTTAATGGCCTGTGTGCCTTTGCCTGAGCCAGGCGCCCCTAATAATATGATCCTCATGATCTATCATTCCCCATAAAGTGGTTAATTTTATTTTTAGTATTACTGGATTTTAGTCAAAGCCTAGTTAAAGTCGATACTTATAGTGGCTTATTTTAGCATTTTTAGTAAATATTTCTTATGGCTGGCGTACTTCTGTTGCCTGATAACGAGTATAATTTGCGTTGATTATAGATATAGCTAAGGTTAAATGAATGAATTTAGAACATATTCCACTGGGTGAAAAAGTACCAGACATTATAAATGTTGCCATTGAAATTCCCGCCCATGGTGCCCCTGTTAAATATGAAGTGGATAAAGACTTTCGTGCACTGATAGTTGATCGCTTTATGGGCACCGCCATGTTCTATCCCTGTAACTATGGTTTTGTACCCCACACACTGTCAGAAGATGGCGACCCGGTTGATGTGCTGGTGATAACACCTGTGCCAGTGATTAGTGGATCGGTGATTGCCTGTCGTCCTGTCGCTGTGCTTAAGATGACAGACGAGGCGGGTGAAGACTCTAAAATTCTGGCTGTTCCTACTGATAAACTGACACCGCTGTACAGTAAAGTCAACGGTCCTGATGATTTGCCTCAGGAGCTGTTAGCACAAATTTCACATTTCTTTGAGCAATATAAAGCACTGGAACCTGGCAAATGGGTAAAAGTAGATGGCTGGCATGATGCAGAAGAAGCCAAAGAAGAAATTGTCACCAGTATTGATCGATATAATCAGCAGCATGGAATAAATGGCTAATAGCAATTGTGGCCTTGAATAGCGGAATATCGATTAAATGTTAGTCATAAGACGGTTGTAGTTTTGATGTACCGGACACTGATCAAAGATTTATATATGGAAGCGCGGATATTTAATGTCCGTGCAATTGTGGCTGCGTTGGTAGCCATTGTCTTAATCAGTCTTTTATTGGCGCGGCTGTTTCAATTACAGATAACCGAGCATGATCATTTTGACACGCTTTCTAATAACAACCGTGTGCGGCTGATGTCTTCTGAGCCTAATCGGGGTTTGATCTATGACCGCCATGGCATGGTGATGGCTGAAAACCGCCCGACTTTTAGCCTGGATATCATTCCCGAAGAAGTGGACGCTCTGGATACCACATTAAGCCAGCTGGGGAATTTAATCTCCCTCAGTGAAAGCGATATCAAAGGTTTTAATAAAAGCATAAAAAGGCGCAAACCTTTTCAGAGTATCACCCTGAGAAGTAATCTCAGCGAAAAAGAAGTGGCTATTCTGGCCGTTAATCGATACCGCTTTCCGGGTGTCGATTTTAAAACAAAATTAACCCGTTATTATCCAATGGGTAGCAGTGCCGTGCATGTGCTGGGTTATGTCGGCAGAATTGACGAAGACGAGTTGCAAAGGGTTGACAGCTCACAATATAACGGCTCCAGCCCGATCGGAAAAATAGGCATTGAAAGCTACTACGAGAAAGAACTGCGAGGGCAAAGGGGGTATCAAAAAGTTGAGGTCAATGTGCAGGGCCGTGTGCTCAGAGTACTTGATGAAACCCCGCCTATACCAGGAAAAGATCTGGTTTTGAGTATCGATGCCGGTTTACAGGCAACGGCAGAGTACGCAATGGGTGATAATAGCGGTGCCATGGTTGCAATTGAACCTGAAACGGGCGAAGTCCTGGCCATGGTGAGCATGCCCATTTATGACCCCAATCTTTTTGTTCATGGTATTTCACAGAAGGCCTATACCGCATTACAAAGTGGTGGCCAGCGTCCACAGTTTAACCGGGCATTATCGGGGCAGTATCCGCCCGGTTCTATTATGAAACCCTTTATCGGTCTTGGTGGTCTGGATGCCTCGGTTATAGGCGTCCATGACGAGGTATTTTGTGAAGGCTATTTCATGCTGCCGAATGAAGAAAGACAATACCGCGACTGGAAAAGAACAGGTCATTTAGATACTACGATGAAAAAAGCCCTGGCTGAATCGTGCGATGTTTATTTTTATAAAATGTCTTATTTAATGGGAATAGACCGGATTTCAAGTTTTTTGGATCAGTTTGGCTTTGGTAAAAAAATGGGCATCGACACCACCAGTGAACAAACCGGGCTATTGCCATCCAGAGAATGGAAACAAAAAACCAAAAATACCATTTGGTACCCAGGCGAGACCTTAATTACAGGTATTGGGCAGGGTTATATGCTGGCAACACCGCTTCAAATGGCTTCTGCGACAGCGACACTTTCGATGCGTGGCCTTCGTAAACCACCTTATTTATTAAAAGCGATGCGTGATCATCAAACGGGTGAAATGATAGACAGCCAGCCTCCTGAGCATAAACAGATCAGCATCAAATCTAACCGCCATTGGTCCAATATAATCAATGGTATGAAAGAAGTGGTGCACGGGAGACACGGTACCGCGCGGTTAATCGGCGAAGACTTAACCTATACAATGGCAGGAAAGACAGGTACAGCGCAGGTTTATGGCATTGCTCAAGGTGAAGTATATGATGAAGAAAGCCTGGCTAAAAAGTTACGTGACCATGCCCTGTTCACGGCCTTTGCACCGATAAAGAAACCAAAAATTGCAGCCACTATCATTATTGAAAATGGTGGCAGCGGAGGGCGCGTGGCTGCACCAATTGTTAAACAAGTGATCGATCACTACATACATAAGAATTATAGTAAAAATGCGCGCTGATTATTTTGAATCCAATGACTCCGGGCGGCTGAAATTATTACAGTCACTCCGGCTTGATCCGCCATTAACACTGGCTTTGTTATTACTAACCGCTTTTGGCCTGGGCATACTTTACAGTGCCGATAGTCAAAATATCGACCTGATTTTTCGCCAGTTAACCCGTCTCTCACTGGCCTTTGGTGTGATGGTTTTAATGGCGCAGATTCCGCCACAAAATTTCCGCTTGTGGGCGCCCTGGATCTTTCTGCTGGGCGTTATCCTGCTGGCGTCAGTCCTGGTTTTCGGTGATGTAGGAAAAGGCGCTAAACGCTGGCTTGATTTTGGCATTGTAAGATTTCAGCCGTCGGAAATGATGAAATTAGCGGCACCAATGATGGTGGCCTGGTTTTTTGCAGATAAACCCTTGCCGCCCAGCTTCAAACATCTGTTAATAGCGTTAATACTGGTTATTATTCCAACCATGCTCATTGCAAAACAGCCAGATCTGGGTACTTCGCTGTTGATAGCTGCGGCTGGCTTTTTTGTGATTTATTTTGCCGGGCTGAAATGGAAGTTACTGGTCGGATTCGGCATGATTATTACCGCGCTAACCCCGGTTGTCTGGCATTACATGCACGATTATCAGCGGCGACGTGTGCTGACCTTTCTAAATCCGGAAAATGACCCGTTAGGCTCGGGTTATCACATTATCCAGTCTAAAATTGCAATTGGTTCAGGTGGCTTGTACGGTAAAGGCTGGTTAAACGGAACCCAGTCGCATCTAGATTTCTTGCCGGAACGCTCGACTGACTTTATTTTTGCGGTTTTTGCTGAAGAATTTGGCTTTATCGGTGTCATCGTGCTGCTGGCTTTATATGTATTTATTGTTATTCGTGGCCTGGTTATCGCCTCTCAGGCACAAGACAGCTTTGGTCGCTTACTGGCAGGCAGCCTAAGCCTGACATTTCTGGTATATTTATTTGTTAACGTAGGTATGGTGTCTGGACTTTTACCGGTTGTTGGTGTGCCTTTACCACTGGTCAGTTATGGGGGTACATCAATGGTGACCTTAATGGCAGGATTCGGTATGCTGATGTCTATTCATTCACATCGAAGACTTTTGAGACAATAATAAAATAATGAAATTTTTTAAAAGTACAAGCTTGGTTGTTTTTTGCATGCTGCTGACAGCAAATGTCAGTGCGGAGTCCTCTTATTGGCAGCGCCCTGTCGTTAAAGAATTTGTCAATGAGATGGTTAAAAAATACGATTTCAACAAAGATGAGCTGGTCACCTGGTTTTCAGCGTCTCAAAAACGTCAGTCAATAATCGATGCCATGATGAGACCTGCAGAAGGTAAACCATGGAAACACTACAGGCCGATTTTTGTAACCGATAAGCGCATTACCAAAGGCGTCGCATTTTGGCAAAAAAATCAGCAGCTATTAGCAAAAGCTGAAGCTCAGTTCGGGGTGCCTGCTGAAATCATAGTCGCTATTATTGGTGTTGAAACCTATTACGGCAGACAAATCGGACGCTATCCGGTAATTGATGCACTGGCAACACTCGGCTTTGACTATCCGCCAAGGGCTACTTTCTTTAAAAAAGAACTGGAACATTTTTTATTATTAGCCAGAGATGAAAAGCTGCAAATGAATCAAACTCTGGGCTCTTATGCTGGCGCAATGGGAATGGGGCAGTTTATCCCCAGTAGCTACCGCCGTTACGCGGTTGATTTTGATAATGATGGCCAGCGCAATTTATGGCAAACCACTGATGCTATCGGCAGTGTGGCCAATTACTTCAAACGACATGGCTGGCGTCAAGGTGAACCGGTGGCTGTTGAGGCAAATGCGAATGGTCGTGCCCATGAAAAAGAAGGCCGCATGATGAAACCGCATCGTTCGCTTGTCAGTTTCAGAGATCAGGGCTTGAGCTTTAACAAAGACATTAAAACCAAAAGTGATCAAGCTGTTTTAGTCAAACTTGACGGCAAAAAAGGCACTGAGTACTGGATTGGCCTGCATAATTTTTATGTCATTAGTCGTTATAACCACAGCCCGAAATACTCTATGGCTGTGTTCCAGTTAAGCCAGGAGATCAAACGTCGGATGCAAAGGTTTCTTTAAATGATCGGGCGATTATCAACACTCACTGTTTGTGCATTGATATTACAGGCATGTGCTAACCGGGGTGATTATGACTATGCGCCACATGATGCTGCCGAGGTGTCTGCAGATTCGGCTGATGCGATACCTAAAAACGAACCTAAAAGTCGCTATGGAAACCCGAAGTCTTATGAAATAAGAGGAATTCGTTATCATGTGCTGAATTCATCAGAGGGGTATCAGCAACGCGGTATTGCATCTTGGTACGGCACAAAATTCCATGGCCGACGCACGTCCAGCGGTGAAACATATGATATGTATAAAATGACTGCCGCTCATAAAACTTTGCCAATACCCTGTTATGTCGAAGTCACAAACATTGATAATAATAAAAAAATCATTGTTAAGGTCAACGACAGAGGGCCTTTTCATGAAGGCCGCATTATAGATTTGTCATACGCGGCGGCAAAAAAGCTGGGTATCAGTGCCACTGGAACGGGTAATGTTGAAATTAAAACAGTCAACACCGGTCACATGGCACTGAACACTGGCCGGGCCATCTTGCCAGAAACCACGGGTGGGGATGGTCGCATATATGTCCAGCTGGGGGCCTTTGGCGCCTATGATAATGCTGAAAATTTAGCCAATAGGCTGCGTAATAATGACTATCGTGCTGTGCGGGTATATCGCGCGAGCACTGAACAAAGTACTTTGTATAAAGTCAGAATCGGTCCAATGCCATCCAGAGATGTGGCTTACGGTGTGCTCGCAAGGCTAACAAAAACCGGGCAACAAACAGCACAAATTATTGTTGATTAAATGGAACATGAGCAGGTTTTGCCCTTGGGCTTTCTTGCATAAATTAAAGAGATTTATATGACCCTGATAAAAAATAGTTTGATATTGAGTTTAATGTGTTTTGTATTCTCGGCGCATGCTGCGATACCGGTACCTGCAGCGCCGAAGCTGTCAGCAAAAAGCTTTTTGCTGATAGATATTAATAGTGACACTGTTTTAGCGCAGAAAAAAATTGATCGTTCAATTGAGCCTGCCAGTATCACAAAAATGATGACGGCTTATGTGGTTTATAAAGAACTCGAGATTGGCCGTATATCGCTTGATGAAATGGTGCCGATCAGTGAAAAAGCCTGGCGCATGAAAGGCTCCAAGATGTTTGTCGAGGTGGGATCAAAAGTACGTTTAGGTGACCTGCTAATGGGTTTGATTGTGCAGTCCGGGAATGATGCCAGCGTGGCGCTTGCAGAACATATTGCAGGCACTGAGGTTATATTTGCCGATTATATGAACCAGTATGCCAAAACACTGGGCATGAATAAGACAAATTATGTTAATAGTACCGGTTGGCCACATCATCGACATAAAACAACAGCGCGGGATATTGCAGTATTAGCAAAGGCATTGATCACCGAGTTTCCCGAGCACTACCAACTCTATTCTGAAAAATCAATGACCTATAACGGCATCAAACAGTACAACCGTAATAAACTGTTATGGCGTGATAAAAGTATCGATGGCATAAAAACCGGGCACACGGATTCAGCCGGCTACTGCCTGGTAGCGTCAGCCAAGCGCGGAGATATGCGCCTGATTTCTGTGATTTTAGGCACCCGTAGCAATAAAGCACGTACAGACCAGAGTCAAAAATTATTGAACTATGGTTTCCGTTTTTATGAAAGTCACGCGCTCTATGTGGCCGGCGAAGGCCTGAAAGATGTGCGTATATGGGAAGGTGAAAAAGAGAACCTGGCATTGGGTTTAAAGCAGGATTTAACCGTTACCATTCCACGAGGTCAGTATAAAAAACTGGAAGCCTCGATGGAAATTGACCAGACTATTATTGCTCCTGTTAAAAAAGGACAGGAAATGGGCTCGGTGCATGTCAAGCTTAATGGTGATGAAATCATCAGCATGCCATTAGTGGCGCTTAACACAATTGAGAAAGGCGGGCTGTTGCAGCGAGCAAAAGATAAAATTATATTAATGTTCGATTGATCCGCTGATGTTTAATGAACGATAGCGAGCAAATAGTTTATTTAAACGGTGAATACAAAGCGATTGGCGATGCCTGTGTTTCCGTCCTGGACCGTGGTTTTTTGTTCGGTGATGGCGTTTATGAAGTGATTCCGGCATACGGTGGCAAACTGTTAAGACTGGATTCACATTTACAGCGTTTAAATAATTCACTTGATGCTATTCGTTTAAAAAATCCAATGTCTGGTTCGGCATGGGCACATATGCTCGATCAGCTGGTGCAAAAAAATGCAGGCACTGACCAGAGTCTGTATCTGCAGGTAACGCGTGGCGTTGCAGCCAAACGAGAACATGAATTTCCAGACACGGTGAAACCAACCGTTTTTGCCATGAGCAGTGTTCTGGCATCCGTTTCCCGCGCAGTGGCAGAGCAGGGCATTAAAGCGGTGACTTTAGATGATATTCGCTGGCGCGCTTGCAATATAAAAACCACGGCATTACTCGCCAACACTTTATTACGCCAACAGGCTAGCGATAAAGGTGCCAGTGAATCAATTTTGATACGTGATGGCAACGCTACCGAAGGCACTGCCAGCAATGTCTTTGTGGTGCTTGAAGGCGTGATTGTCACAGCACCTGTTAGTCCGCTGTTACTGCCAGGTATCACCCGGGATCTGGTTTTAGAGCTGGCAGCTAAGCATGATATGCCCTGCCAGGAGAGAGATATTAGTGAAGCAGAACTGCGCAAGGCCAGCGAAATCTGGATCAGCAGCTCGACCCGAGAAATATTGCCGGTTATAAAACTGGATGGTGAAAAGGTGGCCAATGGAAAGGCCGGGCCTGTGTGGCAAAAAATGATCGATATTTACCAGCAATATAAACAACAGATAAGAGATGGTGCCTGAATGGCCGAAGAAAATGAAACCTTACTGGAGTTCCCCTGTGATTTTCCGATTAAGGCTTTTGGTTTGACAGGGGAGACTCTGGAGACCGCAGTGAAAGAAATTATACAGCGCCATGTTGATGATTTAACGGCGTGCACGATAAAAACCAGTGCCAGTAAAAATGCCAAATTTACCAGCATGACCGTGACGATCAGGGCCACCAGTAAAAGTCAGATTGATTCAATCTATATAGATTTAAGCGCATCTGAACACGTGGTGATGGCGCTTTGAGTTCAGTGCTGGTTCGCCAGCTGGGGCTTCAGCATTATGAACCTGTCTGGAAAAAAATGCAGGCATTTACAGCGCAGCGTGATCAGGCAACGGAAGATGAGATCTGGTTATTAGAACATAAGCCGGTGTTTACTCAGGGCATGAATGGCAAGCCGGAGCATATCCTCAATCAACGCCAGATTCCGCTGGTTGAAATTGATCGTGGCGGCCAGGTTACTTACCATGGGCCTGGCCAACTCATTGTGTATTGTCTGATAGATCTTAAACGAAAAAAAATTGGCATCAGGCAGATGGTTAGCGGGCTAGAACAAGCGGTTATTGACTTGCTGTCCGAGCAGAACATTAAAGCATTCGCCCGAAAAGATGCGCCTGGTGTGTATGTTGAAGGCGCAAAAATTTCTGCATTAGGTTTAAGAATTAAAAAAAGTTGCAGCTATCATGGCCTGAGTTTAAATGTTGATATGGATTTGGCGCCGTTTAAAGACATCAACCCGTGCGGCTACGAGGGGTTGGCGGTGACCCAGTTAAAGGATCTCGGTGTGGCGTTAACGCTGGCAGAGGTTCAGGAGAAGTTGCTTGGCAAGGTTTGCCAGCAATTTTCAATTGATCAGGTGACGCGGCAACATGGTTTTTAGAATCAGTAATGTTTTTGGTAAATACAAATGAATGAAGAGAAAAAGCCACGAAAAGAAGTGGGCGTTAAATATCGTGGTGCAGAAAAACTTGCCAGGATTCCGGTCAAGGTTGAGAGAACAGAAAAACCACTGAGAAAACCGGCCTGGATTCGGGCGAAATCGCCGGCACGTCCTGAAGTTAAAAAGTTGAAAGATGTTTTGCGAGAACATAACTTACACACGGTTTGTGAAGAGGCAAATTGCCCTAATCTTGGCGAGTGTTTCAGTGGTGGCACCGCAACATTCATGATCATGGGGGATATCTGTACCCGGCGTTGTCCTTTTTGTGATGTCGGCCATGGCAGGCCCAATCCGCTGGATGCCGATGAACCGGTTAATATGGCAAAAACCATAGCCGATATGGCGCTCAATTACGTTGTTATTACATCAGTGGATCGTGATGATCTGCGTGATGGTGGTGCCTCGCATTTTGTCAGTTGCATTGAAGAAACACGTAAGCGAGTGCCGGCGATTCAGATAGAAATACTGGTACCTGATTTCCGCGGGCGTATGGATATTGCATTAGACTTGCTGAAAACCGCGCCACCTGATGTTTTCAACCATAACCTTGAAACAGTACCCCGTTTGTATAAACAGGCACGTCCAGGATCCGATTACCAATGGTCACTGAATTTAATTAAAAACTTCAAATCAGTTCATCCACAAGTGCCGACAAAATCAGGCCTGATGTTAGGTCTGGGTGAAGAGATTGCTGAAGTTAAAGTTGTAATGCAAGACCTTCTCGATCATGGCTGTGATATGCTGACGCTAGGACAATACCTGCAACCTAGTCTGGATCATTTGCCGGTCATGCGTTATGTCACTCCCGAAGAATTCGAGCAGTTAAAAGAAGCAGGGCTTGCAATGGGCTTCAAGAATGTTGCCAGTGGGCCGATGGTAAGATCATCTTATCATGCCGACCAGCAAGCACACGGCGCGTTGTGAGCCTTGTCTCACAATTTTGGCAGATTAAGCCTATAAGCCTTGTTATTTGAATAAATCCTTGTTATGAAGGTTTGCATAATAAAAATCAGGACAAATGTATGAAGAGATTGGCCATTTTATTTTCAGCTGTTTTTATTTATTTAGCCAGCAGTCAGCTACATGCGGCAGGCAATCAATATGAAGAAACTTATAACGTGGGTGTAGTGTCAGGCAATATTGATGGTGGTTTTAACTTTGGTGAAGTAGCGGTGAGCGGTTTTTCGCTGACGGCCCGGAATAAAAAGTCAGTACTTGAATACGTGAATATGAGCTCAGATGCAGGCAACCTGGGAGCCACTAGCGACACTTGGGAAACAGAATTACAAGGTATTTACCTCTCGTTATTGGGTGAGGGGCAGCCTTATATGAAGTTTAAAGTAGGCAGTATGAAACAGGAAATGGTACGTACCGAAAGCGGTATTGTGAGCAGTGAGCTGACAACTATCACATCGTACGGGCTGGGCTTTGGTTTTAAACTGGGTTCCAGAATATTACTTGAATTTGAAGTGATGTCCCTTGATAACGACATGACATTAATGACGGGCACATTATTATTTTAACAAAGCGTATTTGGGGGCATAAATGGATGTATGCATGGGGGCAGTTAGATGAATGTAATTAGATTTTTTAGTGTGTTGTTATGTTTGTGTTTTTTTAATACAAACCTATGGGCTGGTATTTCAGGTGGCTACTGGCATGTAGAAAAAGGCGATACGCTCTACGGTATATCACGCGCGGTTTATCCTAAAAATACACGCTTACAGTCACAATTTCGAAAAGAGATTATCAAACTCAATCGCAGTGTGTTTAAAAAAGG
>JAOUKT010000052.1 GCA_029882395.1 Gammaproteobacteria bacterium | reverse complement strand
AACGGCTTGCTTGGCCGTAATATTGGGCAATTCAGTGTTCTGTTTAAAGCGGACACTTGAGTTGACGAACTGTTGTTTGCTTTTCTTTGCAGCAGAGCCGGTGTCGCTGCTTATTTTCAAATAAAGAGCCGCCGGGTTTCAAGTCTGTTTTAAATTATACATTGCCTTTTTGTTTCTGGTTGCTGCTGCATTCAGAATACATCTCGGTACTGAGTATTTTTAAGGCCTGCTGTCGCTTTCTGCAATAAAGTCACATAACGACAGGTAACATACCTGTGAGTGACTATTAAACATCGGTGATAAAATCATTGGTTTTTTCTGAGCTAATTGGTGTCTAGCAATCATAAATGCACTAAAAGCATAATGTCATGTGCTTTTTCATGTGATCAAATTAACAAGACATTAAATGCTAAAACAAGTACGTGAAAAAATTGCATACTTAGCCGTATCGGATTTAATAATGACTATTGAGATTAATCGGTTGAGCAGGCATATTAGATGCCTGTTTTCATAGAATAAATAATGCTGAATATGGCAGAACTCGAAAAACTTAGAATCGATAAGTGGTTATGGGCGGCAAGGTTTTTTAAAACCCGGTCTTTAGCATCTGATGCCGTGAATGGCGGCAAGGTGCACCTCAATGGCGAGCGGGTCAAGGCGGCTAAGAATATAAAAGCAGGCGATGTATTGCGCCTACGCCGGGGTGATGAAGTCTGGCTGGTTAAGGTACTGTCGCTGTTTGAAAAAAGGCGCCAGGCCTCGCTGGCTCAAACCATGTATGAAGAACTTGAAGAAAGTCTAAAGCAGCGTCAGGAGCTTGCGTCAGATAGAAAAGCATTGTCAGTAAGTCGTGTCATCAGTCACCGGCCTTCAAAGAAAGAGCGCCGGCATATAATTAAATTTAAAAATATTAATCGAGACAGTTGATATGCCCGTGCCAGTCACCCCCTTGCTGACAGCCGATATTATTATTGAGCTTAAAAATAACCATAAGATTCAAATTGTACTTATTGAAAGGCTTAACCCGCCTTTTGGCTGGGCGATACCCGGCGGTTTTGTCGATGAAGGTGAGTCTGTTGAGTCGGCAGCGATAAGAGAGGCGAAAGAAGAGACAGGTCTGGATGTCACACTGGAATGTTTATTGGGCTGTTATTCCGAGCCTGGCCGTGACCCGCGCCTGCATACTGCCAGCATTGTCTATATTGCGAGTGCCAGCGGCATACCCATCGCAGGTGATGATGCGAAAACGGTGAGACTGTTTGATATTGATGAACTCGATATGCCACTGGCATTCGATCACCAGCAGATTCTTGAGGATTATTTACGCTATAAACAATCGGGAAAACTCAAGAAGTTGCACCAATAAAGTGCAGTCTCGGTGGGATTGACGGTCTTTCTGATTCTGATGCCACTCAGCTAATGCGACAGCGAACGTCAGGTGATAAGATACGGCCACTTAAAATTTTTTAATCTTCAAAATAAAATGATCAGGAAAATCTCGCGTATTTTCTTCGATTATTGAATTGAAGTTTTAATAACCTTAAATTGTGGGGGAGGTTATGGGAACATTTCAGGCGGGGTCGGACGTACTTTTTATTTTGCTGGGTGCCATCATGGTACTGGCTATGCACTCGGGATTTGCTTTTCTTGAGGTAGGTACGGTCAGAGAAAAAAATCAGGTCAATGCGCTGGTCAAAATCATCGTTGACTTTGCGGTCTCAACGATTGCGTATTTCTTTATCGGTTATGCCATTGCCTATGGCGTCGACTTTTATGGTTCAGCCAGCAGCTTAACTGAAAAGAATGGTTATGAGCTGGTTAAATTTTTCTTCTTGCTGACATTTGCTGCGGCCATTCCCGCGATTATTTCCGGTGGTATTGCAGAGCGTTCCAAATTTAACCCGCAGCTGGCAGCCAGTTTTATCATCGTCGGTTTTATTTATCCTTTTTTTGAAGGCATTGTCTGGAATGGTAATTTCGGCTTTCAGGACTGGCTGAACACAACTTTTGGCGCCGAATTCCATGACTTTGCAGGTTCGGTAGTCGTGCATGCCATGGGCGGCTGGCTGGCGCTGGGAGCGGTGATTATGCTGGGCCACCGTAAAGGGCGTTACGGAAAGAATGGTGAAATGTTTGCTCACCCGCCTTCTAATATCCCGTTTTTGGCACTGGGTGCATGGATATTAACGGTTGGCTGGTTTGGCTTTAATGTGATGTCAGCACAGACGGTAGAAAGTATCAGTGGTCTTGTCGCCGTCAATTCATTAATGGCGATGGTGGGCGGCATTCTGGCCTCTTTGTTCTTTGGTAAGTATGACCCGGGCTTTGTTCATAACGGGCCTCTGGCTGGTTTGGTGGCTGTTTGTGCCGGCTCTGATGTTATGCATCCGCTCGGCGCACTGGTCACAGGTCTGATAGCCGGTGGTTTGTTTGTCTATACTTTTACAATGGCGCAAAACAAATGGAAGATTGATGATGTGCTCGGTGTCTGGCCGCTGCATGGATTGTGTGGCGCATGGGGCGGCATAGCCGCGGGCATATTTGGTCTGCAAGCTTTGGGCGGTATGGGCGGCGTGAGTTTCGTCTCTCAGCTGGTCGGCACGCTGGCAGGGGTATCGATCGCCACTGTTGCCGGCTTTGCCGTTTACGGCACACTGAAGAAACTGGTCGGTATCCGTCTGGATGAAGAAGAGGAATACCAGGGAGCTGATTTAAGCATCCATAAGATAAGCGCGACTCCCGACTAATCAGCGAATAATTTACGGTGCAGTGAACGGCCTGCACCGCTATCAGTTGTGTAATAATGCGATGTCGCCGTTAGATATAACATTCTGTTTTATCTCATAATTTCCGCTCTGTTAAAGCGCTAATCGACTAATATGTACGCTATTCGTGTTAGAATAGCGCTGATTTTAATCATCAGGCCTGATTGATAGTAGAAAATGACTGAAGCAAACATTATATCCCGTGGTGAACATGGGATTTCCCGAGAACAAATCGATGACAATGCGTTAAAGGTTCTTTACCGGCTGCATAATGCTGGCTTTCAGGCTTACCTGGTCGGTGGTGGGGTGCGTGATTTATTACTGGGCTTAGAACCAAAAGATTTTGATATTGCCACTGATGCCACGCCTGATGAAGTCCGAGGCTTATTCAGAAATTGCCGTTTAATTGGACGCCGTTTCAGGCTGGCCCACATTCATTTTGGCCGCGAGATTATAGAAGTCGCTACCTTTCGTGGCGCGCATTCAACCGACAAAAACGGTGTGCTGGATGACTCCTCCGGCCGCATCCTGCGTGACAACGTCTATGGCACGCTTGAAGAAGATGTCTGGCGACGCGATTTTAAAGTCAATGCGTTGTATTACAATATTGCTGACTTTTCTGTTATTGATTATACCCGTGCGATGTCCGACATTAATGACCGCACAATACGGATGATCGGGGATGCCGAAACACGTTACCGAGAAGACCCGGTGCGAATGCTAAGAGCTGTCAGGTTTGCGGCAAAACTGGATTTTAAAATCCACAAAGATTCCGAACAGCCGATTTATCAGCTGGCGTCAATCCTCGCTGAAATTCCTGCCGCGCGTTTGTTCGATGAAGCCATAAAACTGTTTCATTCCGGTTATGCGGTAAAAAGTTTTGAACTGTTGCGTCACTATGGTTTGTTGCCGGTTTTGTTTCCTCAAACGGCAGCTGCTATTAATCAGGATGCAGAGTACGAGGTTTTTCTGATCAAGGTTCTGCAAAACACAGACCGGCGCATTATCGATGGCATGACCGTTAACCCGGCTTTTGTTCTGGCCGCTTTGCTCTGGCATCCGGTTATTACTCAGTCGAAATTGCTTTTAGCGGATGGCATGCCGGTTAATCTTGCAATGCAAAAAGCCATTGATAAAGTGCTGCCAGTACAGTTACGCATCACATCAATGCCGAAACGCTTGTCGATGATCATGAAAGATATCTGGTTTTTACAGGAGCGCTTAAAAAACCATAGCGGTAAGCGCGCGGTTTCAGTTTTTACACACCAGCGTTTTCGTGCAGCCTATGATTTTTTATGCCTGCGTTCGGCGGCCGGTGAAAACGTGGAAAAAGACTGCCAGTTCTGGACACGTTTTCAGGAGCTGGAAGAAAAAGAGCAAGAGAAAGTTTTAAGGCCTAAAAGACGGCCCCCGGCTCGCGCTAAAAAATCAAGCAAATGAGCGTTCGGGCTTTTATAGGTCTGGGCAGTAACCTGGAAAATCCCAGGCTGCAAATCGAAAATGCGCTGTCTGATTTGAACAAGATTGAAGGCACGCGGGTAATAAAAAATTCCGGCTTGTTTCAGAGCCCGCCGATGGGGCCGCAAGACCAGCCGGATTATATCAATGCTGTGGCCTTGCTGGAAACGGATTTAGAGGCTGAAAGTCTGCTTGATCAGCTGCAATCGATTGAAAACCGTCATGGCCGGGTAAGAAGCCGGCACTGGGGTGAAAGAACGCTGGACCTGGATATTCTGCTGTACGGGCATGAACAAATCTGTACAGCAAGATTAACCGTGCCGCATCAAGGTCTGGCTGAACGAGAATTTGTATTGTATCCTCTGCAAAAGATACAGCCTGACTTAATAGTACCCGGTAAAGGTGCATTAGCGGATCTGGTGAAAGCTTGTCCGGCTTCTGGAATAGCATTTTTAGGAACGATAAATGACTCAACGCCCTGACTTTATTGTTATCGAAGGCCCGATAGGGGTCGGCAAAACCACGCTGGCAACGCGTCTGGCTGAAACCTATGGCTGTGATCTGTTATTAGAAGGGGCTGAAGAAAACCCGTTTTTAAGTCAGTTTTACGATAACCCCAAAAGCGCGGCTTTTCCGACCCAGCTTTTTTTCTTATTGCAACGCGCTAAACAGTTGCAGGCATTACGTCAGTCGGACATGTTTAATCCGGTACGGATTTCTGATTTTCTGATTGAAAAAGACCGCCTGTTTGCCGAGTTAACATTAACTGATGATGAGCTGGGCTTATATGAACAAGTGTTTCAGCAGCTAACCTTTGATGTGCCCGAGCCTGATCTGGTTATTTATTTGCAGGCACCGGTACACGTTTTGCGCGACAGAATTAGTCAGCGTGGCATCGATTACGAACAACAAATCGAATCGACGTATCTGGAAAGGCTCAGCGAGACCTATGTTAATTTCTTTCATCACTATACCAGTGCGCCATTGCTCATTGTAAACAGTGTCGACTGTGACTTTGTTAACAAGCACAATGATTATGAAATGTTATTAGAACAAATAAATTCAAGTCCAAAAGGCCGGAGTTATTTTAATCCGACGCCGCTGGATTTGACATAACCTGCGTGACGGAAAAATAATATTATGAGCAGTCATCAACAGTCAGCCAACAAAATAACGGTAAGAAAACTTCTGCAGATGAAAACAGCCGAAGAAAAAATTGTCTGCCTGACCGCTTACGATGTGAGTTTTGCCACACTGCTCGATGATGCCGGTGTTGACGTCGTGCTGGTCGGTGATTCGCTGGGCATGGTCATCCAGGGCCTGGAGAATACCTTGCCGGTAACGATGGATGACATGGTCTATCACAGTCGCTGCGTTGCCAGGGGATTGAAGCGCTCTTTGTTAATGGTAGATATGCCTTTTATGAGTCATATTACGCCACAGGTTGCGCTGCAAAACGCCGGCCGGCTGATGAAAGAGTCGGGTGCTCAAATTGTAAAACTAGAAGGCGGCTCTGAACAACGTGAAGTGGTGATGGCGCTGACCTCCAATGGCATACCGGTTTGCGCGCATTTAGGTTTGCAGCCACAGCGTGTGCATAAATTAGGCGGCTACAGGGTGCAGGGGCGTGAAGCCGATGTCGCCGAACGCATGCTAACAGAAGCCGGTATTTTAGAGCAGGCAGGGGCTGATGTGTTGCTGCTGGAATGTGTGCCAGCAGAGCTGGCAACAAAAATTACTAAAGCGGTTTCAATTCCTGTCATTGGTATCGGTGCCGGAGCCGGTGTCGACGGGCAGATCCTGGTCTTACAGGATATTTTAGGCATAACACCGGGCAGAGCGCCGAAGTTCAGCAAAGACTTTATGGCAGGAGCTGACAGTATTCAGGCGGCTATTCAACATTATATTGCGGCGGTTAAGGCGAAAAGCTTTCCGCAACAAGAACATATCTTTTAAACAATCAATTCGGATTATTTTTTGAAAGTAACAGAGTCAGTTCAGAGCTTGAATGAATATGTTCGAGAGCAGCGTGATGCAGGTAAAAAAATTGCCCTGGTACCGACAATGGGTAACTTGCATCAGGGGCATCTTGATCTGGTTGCTCGCGCCCGTGAATTAGCCGATCGCGTGATTGTGAGCATCTTTGTTAACCCGCTGCAGTTTGAGCCCGGTGGTGATCTGGATAATTACCCCAGAACACTGGCTGCCGATACCGATAAGCTGCTACAAGCGGGTGCTGACCTGCTGTTTGCGCCTGATGTGAATGAAATCTATGCAAAAGATCTGAGCAAAACCACACAGGTTGTGGTGCCGGGTTTGTCTTCTTTGTGGTGTGGCGCGTCGCGCGCCGGTCATTTTCAGGGTGTGAGCACGATTGTTAATAAATTGCTGAATATGGCGCAGGCGGATTTTGCGGTCTTCGGGGAAAAAGATTTTCAGCAACTGTGCATCATCCGTAAAATGGTGGCCGACCTGAATATGCCAGTGAGCATCATTGCGGTACCGACCCGTCGTGAAGCCGATGGCCTGGCCATGAGTTCAAGAAATGCCTATCTGAGCAGTAATGAGCGAAAGATAGCCGCTAAATTACGCGAAGTGATGGTAAATTTACAGGAAAAGATCAGTTCAGGGCAGTATCTGGATTATCAAAAAGCAGCCCGCCAGGCGCTTGAGACGCTTCATCAGGCGGGCTTTAAAACCGATTATCTGGCGATTTGTCGACAGTCCGATCTGCAATTAGCCGAGCCTGATGATAAAGACCTTGTGATCCTTGCTGCGGCCTATTTAGGCAAAGCGCGCCTGATCGATAACTGCATTTTTAGCATAGCCGGGCATTGAATCGGCTTGAATAGCACTCTTTAATGCACGATAATTACCCATTACATTGAATATTCCCTGAAATGGGCAAGAGGTTATTAATGCAGCTGACTTTATTAAAAGCCAAGCTACACCATGCTCGGGTAACACATTCCGAGCTGGAATATGAAGGCTCCTGTGCGATAGACAGCCAGTTACTGGATGCCGCGGGTATTCGTGAATATGAGCAGATCCATATCTATAACCTGGCCAATGGTGCGCGTTTTGTGACTTACGCGATTCGTGCAGAAGCAGGGAGTGGTGTGATTTCTGTTAATGGTGCCGCCGCGCATAAAGCCTCACCAACGGACCGCATCATTATTGCCAGCTATGGCCAGTTATCTGAACAGGAAGCTTCAAGTTTTGAACCGACGCTGGTTTATCTGGATGAGAAAAATCATATCAAACGCACGGGTAACGCTATTCCTATTCAGGCGGCGTGATCTGATCGATTAAAAATTCGTAAGCGCTAACAAAAAAGCCCCGGCATGTTAAATGCCGGGGCTTTTTTGGTTTTAGCCAGGTTTAAAATCAGCTGACGATATTTTTAACCGGCAGGCGGATATCAACATGTACGCTGGGCAGGCTTTCATCAATTGCCGGTTCACCGGCTGCGGTTGATATTGAGCTTTCCGTTGCATTCAGTGTGCCGTTGCCATCGCTAGCAAAGCGCTCAATGGTGCCGCTGGCAAAATCATCGTCGTGATTCTGAGTCAGTACTTCGGGGTTGGTCACACCAAACCAGCTGTAGATAGTTGAAGCCACGGCTTGTGGTTCGAATTCATAACTGGGTATTTGCGGCGCATCCTGATTATAAATAACATTGTCATTGGGGTGCGAGGGTTTGGTAAACCAGCGGTTCTGCCCCGGGGTTCCAAAAATATTGGTGGTGCCAACAATTTTACCCAGTGCGCCGGGTACCCTTACAGCAGGTACCAGTGTCGCGGCATTACCCGGCAGGTAGAATTTATCAACCGTGGTGACGGGGGTTTCCTGCAGCGGAGGAAAGCTGCCGTCTTCTAGGGTGTAGTCAGTGTCGCGAACGTAAGGCCTGCCACCAAAGGTATAAAAGTTCTGATTATTGCCATGATCCCAGCCCTTTGAGTTATTGAGATTGGCGTTGCGCCCAAAATCGGTGGTGATATTAAAAACGATATTGTCGGTGCTTACTCCGCCACGGCCACCATCGAGAGGCGCCTGAGCAACAAATGGCGCATCGAAGGAGTATTTAACGTGTTTGATCGCAGCACGTACCGCGCTCATTAAGGTTTGCATGCGCGCTTCATAGGACATCATCGCAGAGTTATGGTCATCCCAGCCGCCGAGGCCGGGGCTGCCGACCATAATAAATTTCGTATCGACATTATGCAGTGCCAGTGTCACAGCGGCTTTTAGTAAATTGCCGAAATTATTATTGGCCGGGTAAACCAGACGGTTTGCTTCACCGGGCGTGCCATTGATTCTTGGATCGGTATCCGGATTTAAAATGGTTGTGCCATCAAAGGCAAGAAAGCGGGATTCTTTAACCGTTGTTGTCACATTATCGACAGTCGTGGTGATATCCACCCAGATATTATCGAGCCCGGCACCTTGTGGTGATAAGGCCGCCGGCGCCACATAGAGAGGGTCTTCCGGGAACGTCGTCGAATGTTCAAAGAGTCTGCCAAAGCCGAGTAAAGCCTGTTGATAGGCATTAAAGAGAACCGTGCTAAAGTCCGGGTTTGAGCCATCCGGATCACCTTCGGGCAACAGCGGTAATGAAGCGGGGTCGTTGAGAATGGTTCTGAAGCTGCCAACCAGTGTCGCCAGTTTGCGGTGGTTAAGAAAACTTTCAGAGACTTTTTTATAACGCTGGCCGTAAGCGGGGGTGAGCAAATCACTATCGGCAATATCTGGCTCGGCTTTCATGCGCGAATCGACCAAAGCATTTAAGGTTTCTTTGGTAGGGCTGGGGTCAGTCGATGCGGTGCGTTGATAAGGGTTATCAAAATTAGCCGATAAACCCACCGATTTTAAGGAAAGTGGAATCGGTGATGAGGCATTCGGGTCAGGTGCAAAAATAGTCGATTCACCTTCGAAAGAGACCATCGGCATCACCAGATCCTCCAGGCTTTTGCCGAATGCCGTTTCATAGGCGCTTCTGTTTTCGCTCATCACAGCGGCTAAGGTGGAGCCGATGCCGGGTGCTGAATCAATATCCAGGGTGCCTTTCTGGGTTGAGAAAATACTGGGCCGGTGCGCGCGCGTGTTATTTTTTTTACGGTAACAGGTGCGATACACCGACATATCACCATCGAGTAACATATCTTCCATAATAATACCGCCGGCATGTGCCCAGAATGCATTGGGTGTTAGTTGCCCGACGCGTCCCTGAGCCAGTTCATTGGCTGTGGCATTGACCGGATCGTAAGCATTGAGGAAATTGGGATTTAATTCGGTGTATTTAGACTGCGACTGAAGGTTGAGGTCAGAGATATTGGTCAGGTTGCCGGCCAGCTCTGAGGCGCCTCCATAAAGAAAAATATTAATGACCTGTGGTGTCACCGCAGGAACAGTTACGCTGGCATCGGCAATGACAGGGGAGGCCTGCGCGCTGGCAATGAAACTTCTGCCAGTGAACAGATCGGCTGCAAGGGTGGTGACACCCAGCGCTCCCAGCGCTTTTAAAAATTCGCGTCTTTTCATCGTACGCACTCCCCTAAAATAAGATCGCCATTGGCATCAGTGGACATTCCTTTGGTGCAGTTAAAATAATATTGCTCAGGTAAGCGGCTGATGTAATCGATTACGATTCGGGCTGCCTGAGACTGGCTACTCATGAGCGGGGTAAGCTGAGCGACTTCATCGTTTTCAGGCAGGCGTTCGAGCATGCTTAAAAACAGGTATTTAAGGTAGTCGGCATTATCCATCGAGGTCACAACGCCGCTATCGATAATCGTATCATTAAGCGCTTCAAGGTCGGGCTGTACCGTATCCGGGTTGCTGATCAGGCCGCTGTTGTAATTGTTGATGATCATGCTTTCTCTGAAGCCGCGGTGATAATACGCAAAACTGAGTGTATCCAGTGGCACGCCGGCTAAACGCCCGAGTTTATTGGTCATCGAAGGCCAGTTCATATTGCCTATAAATGTCCTGTTATTATTACCTGTGCAGCCATTGTTGTTACTACAATAGGCTGTTCTAACGAAATGGTCAGCCGGCAGCTTGTATTTTAAGCGCGCGGCCATGTTGTAAAAGTTTTCTTCAAATGATTTGGCGCGTTCGGTGTAGAGCAAATACTCTTTGGAGAAAATAACAGCGGCAAAGATTTCCTGAAAAGTTTGCGGGTTGGCGTTACTGATGGACTCTATCATTTGCGCACGGTCAGCGCCTGAACGGTCTAACATCAGTGTTTCAACAATTGTCGAAACCATGCGTGGCATGGCGCTGGGGTGTTGCGCGACGAGGCTGTAAAAATCATCGCAGGTAGTGATGTAGGTTTGCAGCACCAGCACATCATCCGTGTTGTAGTTTCCGTTGGAAACTAACTGATAGATCGGCAGGTTGTCTTCGCCATCCGTGAGATAGAGATGCTGACAGGCGATAGAGGCATTGACCACATCATTTTCGGCACTGCCATCCGGTTCAGGTACAAAAATACCGAGATAGATTTCAATCATTTCTCGTGTATTGTCTTCCGGTGAGCGGAAACGTCGCCAGTTTTGTGGTGACTGTTCGTGCGACAGAATCATGGAGGCGATGCTGCTGCCATTGGTGAGCTGATCAACCAGTCGGTTATAAACTGCCTGGGTATCCAGAGCGCTGGTGCTGTCGATTTCTTCGGCAGGTGAAAACAAAATCGAATTGGCCAGGATATAAGCAATCCAGTTGTTAAAAGAGTCTGAGCTCAGAGGTAACTGTGTGGTGTGAGCCAGTGCCACTTCCTGAGGTGCGCCGCGGGCTAATTCACTGATCGTAAACAGGGCGTTAGTAGAACCGAGTCGGCCGATTGTATTTTTATAGTCATCAATAGAAAGCTGACCCGGGGAAAGATTATCATCGACGGTCGGCAGCGGGGTGATCAGTTTAACGGCGATGGTGTTGATAAAATCGGTATCCGTTAATGTCAAATTATTGATGCCCTGTGAGAGGTCAAAAAAATCATTAACCGAGACGCCTCGAAACAGAGTACCTAAGAGCTTATTGGCGACGCGGTATTGTTGTTCAGGGCTCAGGGCATTGAACTCAGCTGTTGATAAGGGCGCGGCTTTGCCGCTAACTGAATGCTGAAACAGGTCATTGACTGGCAAGCTGTCAGCAGGGTTGTTGGGCTCACAGCCTAAGGTGAAGGCTAACAATGCCAGAGGTATCAGTCTTATTGTTTTCATCGTTTATTCCTGTGCCATCCAATGAAGAAATAGTGCCTAATTCAACTGAATTAAGTTCCGTGGGCTCAGCTGATCATGGGTATGCAGGAGAGAGTTGCAATGGCCGCCAGTGTCCGTGGCTTAATCAGTGTGCAGGGTTATATAAAACAGACATGAACCCAGGCTGCCTGAAGCATATAAGATTTGTAGTTAATTGGGAATGCTTTGTCTTTGTGACTATGATTAATGGCGGTCTGACACAGACAAGTGGCCCCGGTTTAAAAAAAGAGCAGACGCTATATTTTATCTTGCGGCTAAAGTTTTAATAATAACAGCTATTTATAGTGAATTATCGACAAGTCGCAAAGGGCTTATATTGCTGATGTCAATCGGCCAACGACTATATTTTGTAAAATAAACTGACGTAAAAAGCGCGTTTGATCCGCAGTTAACTATGAAAAAGCAGCGCTTAATTCAAAAATAACGGTTTGCCACTAAAAAACAGATGTTAATAACAGTTTATGCCGGCCTGCTGGCTCATGCTTTCTCATCAAAATCTATTATTGCTGTCGCAGCTGGTACTCTAGTAGCTGACTCAGGCCCTGCTTTAACGTGACATCGGCCGATAGTTGCAGTTCTTTGTTCATCAGCGCAGGAGAGGCTAAAGAATGCACGATGTCACCTTCACGAGCTGGCTGAAAATTGATCTCGGGTTTAAAATCGGCCAGCTCAGACAATGCCTGAATTAAGTCCAGTAAGGATGTTTTTTTACCGGTGGCGATATTGCAGGCACCCTGGTAATCGGCTTTTAATGCTGCCACGTTAGCCTCTGCGACATCACTAATATAAATAAAGTCGCGGGTATTTTCACCATCTCCAAAGACCGTAACGGCTTGTTTAGCCATTATTTTATCGGCAAATAATGCGATCACACCGGCATAAGGCGATTTGGGGTCCTGCCTGGGGCCAAAGACATTAAAGAAACGCTGGCCTTGTGACGATAAACCGTAGAGATGATTAAAAAGTTCGGCATATTGTTCGTTTACCGCTTTCTCAAGTCCATAAGGAGAGAGCTGTTTCATTGCGGCGTTTTCAGTTAATGGTAATGCTGACGGTTCACCGTAAATAGCCGCTGACGAAGCATAAACCAGACGCTGAATATTGTGTGTATGAGCGCTGTGAATAATGTTGACGAAACCGAGGATGTTTTGCTGAGCCGAAAATGCCGGGTCTTCAAGTGAATTAACGACCGAGACCTGGGCGGCCAGGTTGAGGCAATGACTGACGCCTTGCATGCACTGGTCAACTAGCGCCGCATCGCAGATATCACCTTCAATAAATTCCAGCAAATCATGTTCAGCCGGCAGGTTGTGGCGAAAGCCTGAAGACAGGTTGTCTAAAACGCGAACGGGAATGTTTTGTTGAAGCAGCAAATCAATCGTGTGTGAGCCAATGAAGCCTGCGCCCCCGGCAACTAATACCTTTTTCATTTATGTATGACGTCCATTGTTAAGCATGTGACCATAGTCTAATAATATTTAATTCTATAGGCTATAAGAAAATGAGCTATTATGTAGGATATATCCTACAAAAAGATAAATAAATGTTTTGGTTGTCATAAGTTTGATTGATGTTGAATTCATAAAATAATGTTTCATTTAAATACTAAACAAGTATTAGTGACCGGCTTTGGTTCTATTTTTGTGTTGATGCTGATGATAGTCGGTATTGCCACCGATCAAATGAGCCTGACGTTTAAAAGTGTCGATCACATTGTAAGAAATGATAACGCGAAGATGAGTTTGATCAGCGAAATGCTGGTTTCAGCCCGTGAAAGAACCATCAGCTTGCAAAAAATGGTGCGCATGGAAGACGCGTTTGAACGCGACGATGAATGGATGCTGCTAAACGGCCACGGTGCTGATTTTCTAACGGCTCGCAAGCGGTATATTGAGCTTGGGATTAGTGAAGAAGAGCAAAGCATTTTATCCGTGCAGGGCAGGTTAACCAATGAAGTGGTTCCTGTGCAGCGCAAAATTGCAAAGCTGGCTTTCAATGATGAACTAGCAGCGGCAGAAAAGTTACTGTATGAAACAGCAATACCGGGGCAGGATCTGGTTTTTGTGCAGCTCTATCATTTATTAAACTTTCTGGAAACGGAATCAAATCAAACTGTACACAATGTTTCTGAACATTTAGAAGATACAAAACAAAATTTATGGACAACAATCGTTGTGATTATGTTGGCCTGTACGCTCATCGCCATTGTCATCTACAGGCGTATCAACATCGCAGAAAAAAAATTATCCCGTGAAAAAGAGCGCGCTCAGGTAACACTGCATTCGATTGGTGATGCGGTGATCAGTACAGATGCCAAGGGCTTTATTAAATTTATGAATTCAGTGGCAGAGGATTTAACGGGCGTAATATTGACGCAGGTAATTAATAAAAAAATTACCAAAGCCTTTACTATTTATTCAGACTACCAGCAAAAGCAACTGATTAACCCGGTGCTGGATGTTATCTTAAACCGTACTACACACAGCTCTGATGGACACGCCAGACTGATACGGGATTCAGGCAAAGAATACGCCATTGAATATACCGCCTCACCGATTTTTGACAGTCAGCAATTACTGGTTGGAGCCGTGCTGGTGTTCAGAGACGTGACTGAAATGAGAGCGATGGCCTTGCAGCTGGGTTTTCAGGCCAGCCACGATGAATTAACCGGCTTAATCAATCGCAGAGAATTTGAAAACCGGATTGAACTGGCTCTGATTAGCGCCCGCGGTGAACAGCTTGTGCATGCCATGTGTTATCTGGATCTCGATCAGTTTAAGGTTGTGAATGATACATGCGGGCATATAGCCGGTGATGAATTATTAAGGCAGCTGGCTTCCTTGCTAAAAGCTGAAATCCGTTCAGGCGATACCCTGGCCCGCCTGGGCGGGGATGAGTTCGGCGTATTGTATTTAAATTGCTCATTAGACAAGGCCGTCGAACTGGCCGAAAAGTTAAGGACAGTGGTCAACGATTTTCAGTTTAACTGGAAAGACAAATCATTCACTGTGGGTGTGAGCATTGGCCTGGTCGCTGTCGACGAACACAGTAATTTACACACATTACTGAGTACGGCAGACTCCGCCTGTTATCTCGCCAAAGATGAAGGTCGTAACAGGGTGCATTGTTTTAATGATAACGATGAAGCCCTGGCAGAAAGAAAAGGCCAGATGCAGTGGGTGCATGTCATTACGCGGGCACTGGAAGATGAACGGTTTGAAATCTTTTGTCAGAAGATGATGAATTTTGATCCGGCGCAGGCTACGCATTTTGAACTCTTAATTCGTATGCGCGATGAAGACGGACAGCTTATACCGCCGCTGGCATTTATACCTGCTGCTGAACGTTATAACTTAATGGGCTGGGTCGACAGGTGGATGATTCAGAATGCTTTCATGAGCATAAATAAATTGTTAAACAATAATCATCAGAGAAAGCTTTTATTTGCGATCAATATATCGGCTCAATCTTTATGTGATGATGATTTTTTACCTTATGTAGTAAAACAGTTTGAAGTCTGTCAGTTAGACCCTGCGTTAATTTGTTTTGAGGTGACAGAAACCAGTGCCATCGTCAACCTGACTCGCGCACAAAAGTTTATGAAAACGTTAAAGGCGCTGGGCTGCTCCTTCTCGCTTGATGATTTTGGCAGCGGATTAAGTTCCTTCAGCTATTTGAAAAACCTGGATGTTGATTTTCTGAAAATCGATGGTGCATTTGTACGTGATATTGTTGATGATCCGATTGACAGGGCGCTGGTGGAATCGATTAACCAGGTCGGTCATGTCATGGGCATTAAAACCATTGCAGAATACGTTGAAACAAAGGCCATTCTTGAGCAATGCCGGGAAATCGGTGTCGACTTCGTTCAGGGGTATGAGGTTGCCAGACCGGTGCCGATCAATGAGATTGAAATTTAAAGCAAATTTGTCGGGCTGAGTTACAGTGTTTCTTTGCAGTTACATGTCGATAAAGCCGCTTTTGACGGAGAAAAGGCATCAAATTCGCCCATTCCGTGCAATAAATAGTCAGTTTTACTTCATTCCGGCGCTAAAGGTGGGTAAAATAGCCTGTTTTTCCAGCGTTAAGCGCAGAGAGACATTATGTCTGTTGAAGAATTTGTGAAGGTAGGACTGGTCATGGGTAGCAATAGCGACTGGCCGGTCATGCAAAAAGCAGCTGAACAGCTAAAGGCATTTGGCATTGCTTATGAGGCCAAAGTCGTTTCGGCTCACCGTACTCCCGATTTATTATTTGAATACGCCTCGAGCGCTCGTGAGCGCGGTTTGAGCTGTATTATTGCCGGCGCTGGCGGCGCTGCACATTTGCCGGGCATGCTGGCGGCAAAAACAACAATCCCGGTTCTCGGTGTGCCGGTGCCATCGCGGCACTTAAAAGGCATGGATTCTTTATTATCGATCGTGCAGATGCCCAAAGGCATCCCCGTTGCTACCTTTGCAATCGGCGAGGCTGGTGCTGCAAATGCCGGTTTGTTTGCGGTGTCGCTGTTGTCTAACAGCGATAGTATATTGGCCGCTAAGCTGGATGCGTTCCGCGAGGAACAGGAGCAAATGGTGTATGCAATGGAGCTGGAACCACTGAAATGATTTTACCCGGTGCAACGATTGGTGTTTTAGGCGGTGGCCAGCTAGGTCGAATGTTTGTCACGGCCGCAAGGTCTATGGGTTATAAAACCGTGGTACTGGATCCGGATACAAACAGCCCGGCAGGTTTGATTGCTGATACGCATATTTGTAGCGGCTTTGAAGATGAAAACGGTCTCAAACAAATGGCGGCGCTGTGTGCTGCGGTCACCACCGAGTTTGAAAATGTTCCGGCGGCCAGTTTAAGAAAACTTGCCGAGTCTGTTATTGTCGCGCCGTCGGCTGAGTCTGTAGAAATTGCCCAGCACCGTGGTCGCGAAAAATCTTATGCACAACAGGCAGGTCTGCAAACAACAGCCTATGCAAATATAGTATTGGCAGATGATATTGCAGCCGCCATCGAGATAACAGGCTTCCCGTCTATTTTAAAATTATCATGCTTAGGTTATGACGGCAAAGGCCAGGCCATTGTCAATTCAGAGCAAGACGTTCTGGCAAAATTTAAAGAGTTTGGTTCGCTCGAGTGCGTGCTTGAAAAAATGCTGGACTTAAAGCAGGAAGTGTCGGTGATTCTGGGGCGTAATGCAGCTGGCGAGGTATCTGTTTTCCCGGTGGCAGAAAATGTGCATGTCAACGGTATTCTGCACACTTCGACTGTGCCGGCGAATGCGTCGGGTTTCATTACTGAAAAAGCACAAAAGCAGGCCATGGCGCTGGCGGAGTCTATGAATTATGTCGGCGTGCTGGCCGTTGAATTTTTTATTACACAAGATAATAAACTGATTTTTAATGAAATGGCGCCGCGCCCGCATAACAGCAGTCACTACACATTGGATGCAACAGTAACCTCTCAGTTTGAACAACAGGTGCGTACGCTCTGTGGCTTAACGCCCGGTGATGGCCGGCTGATTTCGCCGGTTGTAATGGTCAATCTGTTAGGTGATTTATGGCCTGTTGACTGGGCTAAGGTTTTTGCAGAAAAAGGCCTGAAACTGCATCTTTACGGCAAAGAAGAGGCGCGTGCCGGCAGAAAAATGGGGCACTACAATGTGCTCTCGGAGTCGGTGGCCCAGGCCAAAAAAATCGCTGAAAAGGTGTTTAATAACATCCGTTAAGTTGCATACCAGCAACTGCGCTGTACACCTGGCTCAATTTTTCATTTTGTCTGATTTTTTCGCCGCCATTATTTTGCGTGGCTGGCGGTGTGGTGGTGCACACTCTTAAGCAAAAGAGTGCGGTCATTGATTACTGTAAATCACTAATCAACGATTCACGAACGGCTTTGTCGTCAATGATTTTGTTAACGGTATAGGCCGGGTGTGAGATACCCATGCTTAATGTTTGCCCGTTTCTTAATGCCAAAATCATGTCATCAGATAATTCAAAGCGCAGGAAATGCACGGAAGATGTTTTTTCTTCCGTATCGCGCTCCAGGTCTTCATCGGCAATTGCCCATACCGGCTCAAAATCATCGATCTGAACATAAATCTTTTCTTCAATACCTATCATTTTAGCTAGTTGCGCTTTACGTTCTTCTTCATCTGAAATTTCAATCATGAACGTGGCCTTCCAGTTTTTTCCGTCAGGTATTAAAGGATTGTAGGCTTCAATTTCTTCTTCGATGCCGGCCTTATCAAAAATTTTTTCAATGCGCAACATTTCCTGAACCTGGTAACGCATGGTCATTTCACTTTCAAAATACAAAGTGGCATTTTCGCCGAGAAAAACACGGCGCTGGTTTTTGTGCTGCATCACCTTTTCACGGTATTGAGGGCGCATCTCTGCGTACTCTTCGAGTGAATATAAATTGTCTCTTGATAGTTTGCTCATATCTTTATCCTGATCTGTTAAGGTATTAAATACCGTAAGCCAGACGTAATAATGTCAGTGGGTGCTCGGGCTTTTTATCTTCAATGCCGTTTGCAATTTGGTGAGCGGCCATCGGGCAATCACTGCCGTAGTGATCGGCTTCGACTTTTTTCACACGATTGATAACAGGTCTGGCTATTTTCATTGAGATCTCATGAAATTCTTTTTTAACGGCATAGGTGCCATCATGGCCTGAACAGCGTTCAATCGCCGTCACCTCTGTATCCTGTATCAGCTGTAACAGCTCACGTGTTTTCATGCCAATGTTTTGTACTCGCTGATGACAGGCAACGTGGTAGGCCACTTTGCCAAGTGAGTTTTTGAAGCCGGTATTTAACTCACCTGCTTTATGACGCAGCATTAAATATTCAAACGGATCAAAGAAGGCTGCGGCGACTTTTTGCACGTCGGGCTCATCTGGAAATAATAACGGCAGTTCCTGCTTGAACATCAGAGCACACGATGGCACCGGTGCTATCAGGTCAAAGCCTTGGTCAACGAGTTTAGCCAGCACTGGTATATTATGTTTTTTAGCCGCTGCTACCGCTTCTAAATCACCGGCTTCCATCTTGGGCATGCCACAGCATCGGCTGTGATTAACCAGCGACACCGGGATGTTGTTGTGTTCAAAAACCGCAACCAGATCTTCGCCCAAATGCGGTTCATTATATTCACCGTAACAGGTACCAAATAATGCTACTTTTCCTGTCGTGGTTTCTGTGGCTTTTATTGCCAGGCTCGGGGAATGGTTTTTTAAGCGTTTACTTAATGTCTTTGAGTGGTATTCAGGCAGATGCGCGGATTTATGAATGCCCAGTGTGCTCTCAAGAACAGAGCGGGCCAGTGCTTGTTTATTAACAAAGTTTACAACCTGGCTGACAACGGCGGTGCTCATGATGTTACCGACGCTGTCGGTATTGCTGAGAATTTTGTTGCGCAGCGATGTGCCGTTGTTTTTAAAATCAACGGCTTTGGCGCGCAACATTAAATGTGGAAAATCAAGCTGCCACTCATGCGGCGGGATGTACGGGCATTTGGTCAAAAAACAAAGATCGCAGAGATAACAGTGATCAACCACCTTCATGTAGTCTTTTTTATCAACACCATCGACTTCCATGGTGTCTGATTCATCAACCAGATCGAACAGTGTCGGGAAGGCATGGCATAAACTGACACAACGACGACAACCATGACAAATATCAAAAACACGTTCGAGTTCTTTGTTTAATAAGTCCTGATTATAAAAGTCAGGCTGATGCCAGTCTATCGGGTGACGGGTAGGTGCTTCTAAACTCCCTTCGCGGGCCATCGCAGATACTCCATGTTGTTTTTGAAAATGACGAAATGCGGAGCCAGCATGGCTCCGCATAAAGTGCAAGCATAAGCCGTCCGCTTAAGCGTCCAGATTATCCAGCGCTTTCTGGAAACGGTTAGCGTGTGAACGCTCGGCTTTCGCCAGCGTTTCGAACCAGTCCGCGATTTCATCGAAGCCTTCTTCGCGTGCATCTTTTGCCATGCCCGGGTACATGTCGGTGTACTCGTGGGTTTCACCAGCAATCGCTGCTTTTAAATTATCAGCGGTGCCGCCGATAGGCAAACCTGTGGCAGGGTCACCGGACTCTTCAAGGTACTCAAGATGACCGTGGGCATGACCTGTCTCGCCTTCTGCCGTCGAGCGAAAAACTGCTGACACATCGTTATAACCTTCAACGTCTGCTTTTGCTGCAAAATACAGATAGCGGCGGTTGGCCTGTGATTCACCAGCAAAGGCGTCTTTTAAACTTTGTTCGGTTTTACTTCCTTTCAGTTCCATTGGGTTTCTCCCCGTTTGTTGTAAAGTTTTTGAGCTTACTAACGATAAAATATACGCCACAACTTGCAAAATTGTTATTACCTATTGATCTGATAGGTAAAGACTATTAAAGAATGATTTTCAATAAGTATATTAATGGCTTCTTATGCCTTCTGGCTCGCCCTATGCAGC
>JAOUKT010000016.1 GCA_029882395.1 Gammaproteobacteria bacterium | reverse complement strand
TTAGCATCAATGTCTGCGATCAGGTTGCGGCGCAAACAGGTGTTTCATGTACAGCAGCCTGTGTTGATGCGGCTAACAATATCAGTAATTGTCAGGCGCCGGGCAGTAACTCGGCACAGTTAACTACTACTATTCAGGGCGTGGTGGCTTCAACTTGCTCATTGAGCCAGTCATATGGCTTATGGCCAAACGAAACCTTTGGCAACACCGCGGATGAGTTTGTCTTTAATGTCTTCTTTACCGGTTTTCCTCAGTACAATATTCCCGGCATTTTATCGGATGCGACATACTCGGGTGTGACTTGTGACACCTCTTGTGACCGCGTTACCTACACTTACTGGGAAAACTCACCCGGTACCGGTCCGATTATTACCGACCCGGGTGTCAATCTTGTTCATGCTGATGGTAGCGTGACGAGTATTCCAGGCTCTGGTAGTTACCAGCTGGATGGCGTTAGCATGGTGACCAGAGACTCTGTCAGCTGTAACTAAAACAGCGGGCAGGCAGGCTGGAGTGTAGCGGAATTCGGGGGAAATGATTATCGTAATGAAAATACCCCGGGTGACGCCACGCCGATGTAACTTAACTTAACTAAGCGTATCGTTAACGAATATCTTCAATCGAGTATCTTTTGATGGGTACTTTGGGAGTGATCAGTGCATATCCCTGTAATTGCCAGTGGGCAATTTCAGTGAGGCTGTTGGGTACCACGTCAACAAAATCGTAAAAATCTGTCAGTTCATAACCATAGTCATTCGCGGCTGTGGCACATACCTTAAATTCAATGCCAAACTCAGCGTAGTATTTCATGCGTTCAACCACGGTTTGATAGCGGGCATAATTTTTTTTAGCCAATGTCACGATTTCTGTGCCGTGAATCACGACTTTAATCTCGTTAAAATCAGGTGCGATGTTATAGGGCTCATTATTTAATGTGTTAACCTGCGAGCGTAGCCAGTAGAGTGCCTGTGCAATCTTCGCCGGTTCGTCGAAGTAAAAGTCGTAGACTACTTTCTGTTCTGTATAAGGTGTTTGTACAAATCTGGCGCCTTTATCTGCAAAGCTGAAAACGGGCCATGTGAGCATCAGTAGCAATAACAGATGGCTGAGGTGTTTTTTATTCATTTGGCGATCCTCTGCGGGCTGTGCGAGTGTGCATCATTTTATAGCGAAGTGCTTAAAGTATAGAGCGAGCTGGCTGGTCGTGGATATTGGTTTTAAAATAAAATGACGATAAATAATTGTTATGCTCATAAGTGATTGAAATTATGATTAAATAATTTTCAGTGAAGTAGAAAATGCAATCAATTAGCAACATATCAGATAATCATATCGAATATCCATTAGCGCAGCGTCGGCTTGATTAAAAAATAACCAAAAAGCCGGGTTTGAGGCTAAAAACAGGGCGCTCTCATGCTGGTTAAAAAGTGAGCATTTTTTATTCCTTCATTGTAACTTGTTGTTTAATATATTGATTATTTTGTTCTTTTCAAATATGGGTCAAAAAAGTTGACCTTGCAAGACAAAAGCGACAAGATAGCTGACACTAAATTAGACCCATATGTTTTATATGGATTTGTATGAACAAGAGGTGCATGTTATGTCATTACCAACCGACCTGGTGGATATTGATAATATTGAGACACAAGAGTGGATAGACGCGCTTGAGTCAGTGATTGAAAACGAAGGCGTTGATCGCGCTCATTATCTATTAGAGCAGATGATCGATAAAGCACGCCGTTCCGGTGCTAATTTGCCTTATTCAGCCAATACCGCCTATGTCAATACAATTCCACAGCACCTTGAGCCTAAAATGCCCGGTGATCCTGCGATTGAGGCCCGTATTCGCGCATATATTCGCTGGAACGCGGTGGCCATGGTGGTTAAAGCCAACCGCAAGAGCACTGAGCTGGGCGGCCATATCGCATCATTTGCTTCTGCCGCCACATTATACGACGTCGGTTTTAACCATTTCTGGCGTGCCGCTTCGCATGACCACGGTGGCGACCTGATTTATTCACAGGGTCATGCATCGCCGGGTACCTACGCTCGCGCCTTTCTTGAAGGTCGCTTGAGCGAAGACCAGTTAAATAAATTCCGTCAGGAAGTCGATGGTGGTGGTTTGTCTTCATATCCGCATCCGTGGCTAATGCCCGATTTCTGGCAGTTCCCGACGGTTTCAATGGGTCTGGGTCCTATCATGTCGATCTACCAGGCGCGTTTTATGAAGTACCTGCAAGACCGCGGACTGGCCGATACTAAAAACCGTAATGTCTGGGCCTTTCTGGGTGATGGTGAGACTGACGAGCCAGAATCATTAGGCGCCATCTCTTTAGCGTCGCGTGAGAAGCTCGGTAACCTGACCTGGGTGGTGAACTGTAATCTGCAGCGCCTTGATGGCCCGGTGCGTGGTAACGGTAAAATTGTTCAGGAACTGGAAGCGAATTTCCGCGGCAATGGCTGGAACGTCATTAAAATTATGTGGGGTCGTTACTGGGATCCTTTGTTAGCCATGGATAAAGATGGTCTACTGCAAAAACGTATGATGGAGGCCGTTGATGGTGATTTCCAGAACTACAAATCAAAAGATGGTGCTTATGTGCGTGAACATTTCTTTGGTAAGTATCCAGAATTAAAAGCCATGGTATCGAATATGTCAGATGATGATATCTGGCGTCTGAACCGTGGTGGCCATGATCCGCAAAAAGTGTATGCGGCGTATAAAGCGGCATCGGATACAATCGATCAGCCAACGGTTATTCTGGCGCACACTGTAAAAGGTTACGGCATGGGGCCAGCGGGTGAAGGCCAGATGCGCACTCACTCGCAGAAAAAATTAGCCGAAGATGAAATGATTTATGTACGTGATCGTTTCAATATTCCGCTAACCGACGAAGAAGCGGCATCAGGCACTTACTTTAAGCCGGCTGATGACAGCCCGGAAATGAAATACATGCACGAACGCCGCAAAGAACTGGGTGGTTATTTGCCATCACGTACAAATCTTGCTGCGCCATTAGAAGTACCAGAGCTGTCAGTATTCGAGCCTTTATTAAAAGGCAGTGGCGATAAAGAAATGTCAACGACCATGGGTTATGTTCGTTTGCTGACATTATTATGTCGTGACAAAAAGATGGGTAAAAATGTGGTACCTATCGTGCCAGACGAAGCGCGTACGTTTGGTATGGAAGGCATGTTCCGTCAGCTGGGTATTTATTCTTCGGTCGGTCAGTTGTACACGCCGCAGGATAAAAAAGAAATCATGTTCTACAAAGAAGATAAAAGTGGACAGATTTTAGAAGAAGGTATTAACGAAGCCGGTGCCATGTCTTCATGGATTGCTGCCGCCACTGCATACAGTAATCATGGCGTCAACATGGTGCCGTTTTATATTTACTATTCTATGTTTGGTTTCCAGCGCATTGGTGATCTGGCATGGGCAGCCGGTGATATGCAGGCGCGTGGTTTCTTAATCGGTGCAACAGCTGGCCGTACGACATTAGCAGGCGAAGGTTTGCAGCATCAGGATGGGCATGGTCTGGTGATGGCAGGCACAATTCCAAACTGTGTGGCCTATGATCCAACCTTTAACTATGAGCTGGCAGTGATTATTCAGGATGGTCTGCGTCGCATGTACGCCGAGCAGGAAAACGTTTTCTACTACGTCACCACCATGAATGAAAACTACACACATCCGGCTATGCCCGCCGGTGCTGAAGAAGGCATTATCAAAGGTCTGTATTTATTCCGCGCCGGTGGCAAGAAAAAGAAAAAAGTGCAGCTGATGGGCTCGGGTACGATCTTGCGTGAAGTAATCGGTGCTGCTGAATTACTCGAACAGGACTGGGGTGTGGATGCCGATATCTGGAGCGCCACCAGTATGAATGAACTGGCACGTCAGGCCCAGGATGCCGATCGCTGGAATCGTTTGCACCCGTTAGAAGATGCAAAGCCTGCTTATGTTGAACAGTGCCTTAAAGGCCGTCGTGGCCCGGTCATCTGTGCCACAGATTATATTCGCAGTTATGCTGATCAGATTCGTTCATGGGTGCCTGCGAGTTACACGGTATTAGGTACCGATGGCTTTGGTCGCAGTGATACCCGTGCCCAGCTTAGAAAGCATTTCGAAGTCAACCGTTATTATGTTGCCGTTGCGGCACTAAAAGCGCTGGCCGATGAAGGTCAGTTGCCTGCAGGTAAAGTGGCTGAGGCGATTGAGAAGTACGCTATCGATGCTGAAAAAATTAACCCGCTGCATGCATAACGGCACAGGAGAAAAATAATGAGTAAAGAAATTTTAATTCCTGATATCGGTGATTTTGATTCGGTTGAAGTCATAGAAGTGTTGGTGGCTGTGGGTGACACGGTTGCTGCTGAAGATTCAATCATTACAGTTGAGTCTGATAAAGCATCGATGGAAATTCCCGCACCAGAGGCGGGCATTATTAAAGAGCTTAAAGTAAAGGTTGGCGACAATGTTTCTGAAGGCGGCTTAATGATGATCATTGAGCCACTGTCTGATGCGGCTACGGCGGCTCCAGCACCAGTAGAAAAAGCTGAAGAGGCAGTGGCTAAAGACACGGTTAAAACCGAGCCGGTAGCGGCTGCAAAAGCGCCAGCGGCGCCGGCTGCAAAAGCCTCACCAACGGCCAGTATTAACGAGGTGAGTTTTTCAAAAGCCTATGCCAGCCCGTCTATTCGTAAATTTGCGCGTGAACTGGGTGTGGACTTAGGTTCAGTTGAAGGCTCCGGTCGCAAAGCACGTATCACCAAAGAAGACGTCAAAGGTTTTGTGAAAAAAGTGATGGCACAAGGCGGCGCTAAAGGTGGCGGCCTGGGTGTTGCGCCCATGCCAGAAATTGATTTCAGCAAATGGGGTTCGGTTGAAACCCAGCCGCTGACTAAAATTAATAAGCTCACCGGAGAGTTTCTGCATCGTAACTGGGTGACTGTTCCGCACGTGACGCAGTTTGATGAAGCGGATATTACCGACCTGGAAGCCTTCCGCAAATCGATGGTGGCTGAATATAAAGACGCCGGCGTAAAGATCACCATGCTGGTGTTCTTAATGAAGGCGGTTGTTTCGGCATTAAAAGCCTATCCCCGGTTTAACAGTTCGCTGGATGCAACGGGTGAAAATTTAATCATCAAAAATTATTACAATATTGGTATTGCGGTGGCGACTCCCGATGGACTGGTTGTTCCTGTTGTTAATGATGTTGATCGCAAGTCACTGGTTGAGCTGGCGAAAGAGCTGGGCGAGATCAGTGTCAAAGCCCGTGAGAAAAAACTCAAGCCTTCGGATATGCAAGGTGGCTGTTTCACTATCTCAAGTTTAGGCGGTATCGGTGGTACTAAATTCACACCGATTGTGAATGCACCAGAAGTGGCTATTTTGGGCGTTTCGCGTTCGAAAATGCAGCCAGTCTGGAATGGTACAGAGTTTGTGCCGCGCCTGGTGATACCGTTATCACTCTCATATGATCATCGTGTGATTGACGGTGCCGATGGTGCCCGTTTCACCTCATTCCTGAACCGTGTGTTATCGGATACACGCCGTTTGTTACTGTAGTTGGGGAATAAATCATGAGCAATATTATAGATATACCGGTTCCTGACATTGGTGATTTTGATTCAGTAGAAATTATTGAAATACTGGTTAATGTCGGTGATACGCTGGCAGCAGAAGATTCCATCATCACGGTTGAGTCTGATAAAGCGTCCATGGAGATTCCTGCGCCACATGCCGGCGTGGTCAAAGAAATTTGTGTGGCCGTGGGTGATAGTGTCAGTCAGGGTTCGCCGATGATTAAAATGGACGTGGCGGATTCTGCGGCAGCCGAACCAGTAAAGGCAGAGCCATCGGCTGCAGAAAAGACAGACGAAGTTAAATCAGAAGAGCCTGCCGCTTATGTGACATCATCAGCGGCAAGCTATGACGGTAAGCTCGACAAAACGGCTGATGTTGTCGTGCTCGGTTCCGGCCCCGGCGGTTACACCGCGGCATTCCGCGCGGCTGATTTGGGCCTGAAAGTTATCCTGATTGAAAAATTCGATAGCATTGGCGGCGTTTGTTTAAACGTGGGTTGTATTCCATCAAAAGCCTTATTGCACACGGCGCACATTATTAATGAGGCGGCCGAGTTCTCAAAACACGGCGTGACCTTTGGTCAGCCGGATATTGATATCGATAAGATTCGTGAGAACAAAGAAACAGTCATTGGAAAATTAACCGGTGGTTTAAAAGGTCTGGCGAAACAACGCAAAGTTGAAATCGTGCACGGCTACGGCAAGTTCACTTCAGCCAATAGCATCGAAGTGGAAAAAGACGGTGAGAAAACCATTATCGGTTTTGATAATGCCATTATTGCTGCCGGTTCACGCGTGACAAAATTGCCGTTTATTCCGTGGGATGATCCGCGAGTAATGGATTCAACGGGCGCTTTGGAATTAGCAGAAGTGCCTAAACGTTTATTGGTTGTTGGCGGTGGCATTATCGGTCTTGAAATGGCGATGGTTTACGATGCCTTAGGTGCTGAGATTACGGTTGTTGAATTGTCACCGGGTTTAATACCGGGTGCTGATCGTGACATCGTTCGTCCGTTAGAGCGTCGTGTTAAAAAACGTTATAAAAATATTTATCTCGATACCATGGTGACCGCCATCGAATCATCAGATACCGGCATGGTCTGTTCATTCGAAGGTAAAAAAGCACCGGAGAAAGACACGTTTGACAAAGTGCTGGTGGCAATTGGGCGTAGCCCAAATGGCTTGCTGATTGACGCGGATAAAGCCGGCGTTGCAGTTGACGAGCGCGGATTTATCGCGGTCGATAAACAGCAGCGCACCAATGTCGATCACATCTTCGCGATTGGTGATGTGGTAGGACAGCCGATGCTGGCACACAAAGCAACGCATGAAGCGAAAGTGGCTGCTGAAGTCATTTCCGGTATGAAGTCTTTCTTCGATGCGCGCACAATACCTTCGGTATGTTATACCGATCCTGAAGTGTCCTGGATGGGTAAAACTGAAGAGCAGTGTAAAGAAGAAGGCGTTCAGTATACTAAAGGCGTATTCCCGTGGGCAGCCAGTGGCCGTTCATTATCAATCGGCCGTGATGATGGCATGACAAAAGTATTGCTTGATGAAAATCACCGCATCATCGGCGCCGGCATTGTCGGCCCGAATGCGGGTGAGTTAATTGCAGAAGCTACGCTGGCACTGGAAATGGGTGCTGATGTGGAAGACCTGGCGTTAACTGTGCATCCGCATCCGACCTTATCAGAAACCATTAACTTCGCAGCCGAAGTGGCAGAAGGCACTTGTACTGATATTTATATGCCGAAAAAGAAGTGATGCCCGTTTAATATGGGTATTTAAGGCCGCTTATATAGCGGCCTTTTTTTTAAAAATTATTTCACCACAGATGAGACGCAGGGCGCAGAGAAAACCCGGCCTTACGATAATCGAGCTGGTCTCGCACTGTGCGCTGTGGTGAGAAAAAACAGCTTTGCAGAGTATGAATAAACATTCGGACTGGGTTATGATAGGAAGATATGCGGGGGATTTTATGTCATTTGAAGTCACTATTGATAACCGTTTAGTTAAAGTTACTTTAAGCAAACAGGCTGAAAAGGCCCTGGCCAAACGTGATCAGGCCCTGTTTGTTGAGATGGAGCTTTATTTTAGTTGTTTGATTCGAAAACAGGTTTTGTTTCATGAGACAAAACGTCAAGCAAACAGCGTCAGGGTTATTGATAAGCTAAGCGTCAGTTTTCATCCGGTGATGACAGCAAGTTGTCAAATAAAAGATGCAACGCCGGAACCTGCAAAAAGTGATTTTGAAATACAGCGGCGTGAATGTTTTGTGCCTAAATGGCTTACCATAGAATATAAAAAAGGTAACTGGCTCGGTGAGTTTGGTTATTAGGGTTTTATAAAAACATCATAAACAAGAGATAACTAATGAGAAACTTATTTGCATTAATACTGCTATCGATTGTGTTGCAAGGTTGCCTGGGCGATAAAAACGCCATCAATAAGGATGTTGTTTTTTTACAGACTGTACCCGTGTGCACAACGGATGAGCTATGTGAAAAAATGTGGCTTGCTGCGCAAGAGTGGGTCGAGCAGTACAGCCCACAGGGGCTGGAAGTGGTTACCGACGATGTCATACAGTCTGAGACCAAAGAGCTGGGTTCGGATGAGATGGACATAGAAATTAAAAAAATAAAACAAAAAAATGGTGACTATAAAATACTCATTAATAACATTTGTTCGCGCGCATTAAGTAGTTGTGACCGTGAGCGAAAAAATATGATTTTATTTAATAAAAAACTGATCGCATACATGCCCGCCAAAACCCAGAAACTAAAACAGCAGTTATTTAAGGTCAATAAAAAAATCGATGGCTGGATTGCTCATTATGTGGATGCAATCAACAAGGCTGAGCCGGAAATGCTGTCTCAGCTGGTGCATTTTCCAGTGACGTATATTGAAAAAGATAAGATTGCGGTGATACTTTCAGTAAAAGAAATGAGTCAATACCTGAAAACACTGAATAATAAAATTGCTGATCTCCAGGGTGAATATGTAAAAGCTGACAGCATTGATGTGTTTGCACATAACGGAAGAAACCTTTACGTTAATGCTGTGTTCAATGTTTATGATGCCGATAGTGCTATCGTTGCTGCCCAGCAGCTAGGATTCCACCTGATTGAAGTCGATCAGCACTGGAAAATGATCAGTGCCGGGGTACATACAGACTAAGCCTGGAGCATAACAGGGTGTAGTGATTAAAGGTTTTTGTTCAGTTGCCGCTAATACTTGCATGGAATTGCCTTTATCTACCAATTTAAGCCTGGCGCAGCGATCTGCTGTGTTGTTTATGATGACATTGCCGTTTGCCGGCCATGCATTGCAGCATTATGAGGCCGGCATTGAAGAGGTAAAATGGACGGTATCTGCCTCAGCGGTGCAATGTGAACTAAAACAGCAGATCCCGCGCTTTGGCGAGGCGGTCTTTATGCAGTCTGCGGGGGGAGAATTGTCATTTGTCGTTAAAGTCGATCAGCCTCCCGTCAATGATTCGGTCGCCTTGTTGTATTCCAGCCCGCCATACTGGAAACCGGATATCGTGCCTCGTGAGCTCTCCAGATCGCCGTTAATGAAAGGCAAAACGCCGGTATATTTTAGCCGCAAGGTCGCCCTGCGCATGCTCTATGAGTTAGATCAGGGCATGCAGCCCAGCCTGCATTTTCGTGACTGGGCAGATGAAACAGAAGACGTCAGCGTGGCCGTGTCAACCGTGCATTTTCGCGACTTCTGGCCTGAATTTGTCTCCTGTCAGACGCAACTGTTGCCGTTTGGTTTTGATGATGTAAAAAGTTCATCCATGTTATTTGATTCGGGTAGTGCCCGTTTGAAGAGCTCAAGCAAAAGGTTGCTGGATCGCATCGCACTTTATGTCTCCAAGGATCCGTCGGTTAAACGTCTTAAAATCACGGGTTTTACCGACAGCATCGGTTTTCGATATTTGAATCAGCTGTTATCAAACAGAAGAGCCAGGCTTGTTAGTAAGTATCTGATTTCTAAGGGTGTTCCAAAAGAAAAACTCTCTATACAGGGGCAGGGTGAGCGCCGCCCGAAACTCAGTAATGCAAGTGTAAAAGGCCGGCGTTATAATCGCCGGGTACAGGTGCAGTTATACCGTTAACGGCCCGTTAATCTCAAACACAAATAATTTGAGCGATTGCCTAGGTAGCAGCGGCCGACTTCGGTATAATTCCTGCCATTTAAATATTCGATAATATCTGGGAAACACCTATGTCTAAAAAGAAAGTCGTGCTGGCCTATTCAGGCGGTCTGGATACCTCTGTAATTTTAAAATGGCTGGAAGAAACGTATGACTGTGAAGTCGTGACGTTTACGGCGGACATTGGTCAGGGTGAAGAAGTCGAGCCTGCCCGTGCCAAAGCGCAGGCCATGGGTGTTAAAGAAATCTATATCGAAGATTTACGTGAAGAATTTGTACGTGATTATGTTTACCCGATGTTTCGTGCCAATACGATCTATGAAGGTGAGTATTTATTAGGCACGTCCATTGCCCGTCCGCTGATCGCCAAACGCCTGGTCGAGATCGCTAAAGAGACCGGTGCTTACGCAATATCACATGGTGCAACCGGTAAAGGCAACGATCAGGTTCGTTTTGAGCTTGGGGCCTATGCATTAGCACCGGGTATTGAAGTGATTGCGCCTTGGAGAGAGTGGGACCTGAATTCACGTGAAAAACTAATGGCATATTGTGAAGACAACAATATTCCGGTTGAACAAAAGCGCGGTAAAAAATCGCCGTATTCAATGGATGCAAACCTGTTACACATCTCTTATGAAGGTGGCCCGCTGGAAGACCCATGGACAGAAGCTGAAGAAGAGATGTGGCGCTGGAGTGTATCACCAGAAAACGCACCGAATGAGCCAACCTACATTGAGCTGACTTATGTCAAAGGTGATATTACTGCCATCGATGGCGTTGAAATGTCACCCGCTACGGTACTGGAAACTTTAAATAAAGTGGCCGGAGATAACGGTGTTGGGCGGATAGATATCGTTGAAAACCGTTATGTTGGAATGAAAGCGCGTGGTTGTTATGAAACACCGGCTGGCACGGTGATGATGAAAGCGCATCGTGCAATTGAGTCGCTGACTCTGGATCGTGAAGTCGCACACCTGAAAGATTCTTTAATGCCAAAATATGCCGAACTGATTTATAACGGATACTGGTGGAGTCCTGAACGTGAAATGATGCAGAAAATGATCGATGCATCACAGGAGCATGTCAACGGTGAAGTCCGCATAAAACTGTATAAAGGCAGCGTCAGTGCAGTGGGTCGACGTTCAGAAACTGATTCTTTGTTCGATGAAAAAATGGCAACTTTTGAAGATGATGCTGGCGCTTATGATCAGAAAGATGCAGCGGGCTTCATTAAACTGAATGCCTTGCGTCTGAGAATTGCGGCTAAAAAGAGGAAATAACTCAACGATCAGTTATTGTAGGCCAGAAAGCGTGGGTTAATACCGCGCTTTTTTTATTTAAGGAATCTTGTCGAATGAGTTGCTAAATTAGTAATTAGCGACTCTTCTGATTAAGCTAAAACAATGTTACCAGTCGTTGGTATAGGAAAGGATGCGTGTTAAAAAAAGAACTGAGCCTGGAAAAATTCAAAGTATTATTAAATCACTTTAATGACGGTGTATTTTTAATTGAAGACGGAGCATTTGTTTATGTTAACTCTGTCTTAGCAGATATGCTCGGTTATTCGATTGAGCAGATGATTGATCAGCCCTTCGTTCCATTTGTTTATAAAAAAGATCGCGATAAAGTGATTGAGTATTATCATGCCCGCTTGCTGGGAAAAGATGTGCCTCAGGAATATGAATTCCGCTTGCAGCATGAGCAGGGAAAACTTGTTGATATTCGAATTAATGTAGGCGTCTTTACGGATGCTGATGGCAGACAAACATCAATGGGTACCATTAAAGATTTACGTGAATCAAAACGTAACATGAGTGATCTGGCCCGTTCACGCCGTGATATAGAATCCATTCTAAATAATATGCCGGATGTTTTTTATCGGACGGATATCAATGGCGTGATAACGTTAATGTCACCCTCGGCGATAGATGTTTTAGGCTATACAGCAGAAGAAATGCTGGGTAAGCCGTTGGCAGATTTTTATTGCACGCCGTCAGATCGAGAAATGGTGCTGGCCGCTTTGCAAAAAAACCAGGGCAAAGCCAGTCAGGTGGAGGCCTGTTTAAAGCATAAGGACGGCAGTTTGCGCTGGATACTGACAAATGCCTACATAAAAATTCATGGCGGCAGAGCGATAGGTGTGGAGGGCATAGCCAGAGATATTACTGAACGCAAAGAGATGGAAAAACGGCTGATAAAGTTTGCGCGCTATGATGACTTAACACAAATTTATAACCGCCGGGTATTTTATACAGAGGCTGAAAAACAAATAGAAATAGCGCACCGCTATCAGAGGCAGGCCGCCGTGTTAATGATGGATCTTGATGACTTCAAAAAAATCAACGATAACTACGGACACCATACCGGAGACGAAGTGCTTAAAGATTTTGTTAAAATCTGTAAAGACAGTATGCGCCAGACCGATTTTATCGGCCGAACTGGAGGTGAAGAATTTGCCGTCTTTTCTCCTGAAACAGATCTTGACGATGCGCTACAGTTAGCCGAAAGGATTTGTGAAAATACGCGTGTAAACCGTATACACGTCGACGGAGAGAAAATTTCTTATACCGTTTCAGTAGGTGTGGCTATTTTATTAAAAACAAACGACTCAATCGATACGCTTTTGTCGAATGCGGATAAAGCCCTGTATCAAGCAAAAGCAGCCGGCAGAAACGGCGTGAGAGCATATTATTAAATAAGTTAGCAGCGTTTGAGATGCCTGCTTTTTTAAAAACAAAAAAGGCGACCAACAGGCCGCCTTTTTTATTGGATATAAATCCATGTTTTTATTTCAATTTCACACCTAAGCCTAAAGAGCGCCCTTCTACACCTGCTGTATCCAGGCTGCCTGGGTCAAAAAAGGTCATGGCTTTGCCATCAGCAGAAGGGAAAATTGCTGCCATATGCTCTGCCGGTGTTGCGGGATCAAAGACCACAATAGCATCAATTATTCTGCCACCACTGGCTACACAGTTAGGCTCTGCAATATCTAAACGGGTATAGCTAGGGTCTGTTCCTGTTACACCGATGCAGGCATTTAAAATATCCCAGCCAATGGTGCTGGCATCTGTGTTAACGCGGTTCAGGTTATCAATATTTGAAATAAGAACAGAGCCTGTACCATCTGCATTTAAGGTGACTTCACCGGCATCACCGCCAAAGCTTGCATCACCGCTGGTATTGACACGATCCCAAAGTCCACCAATAAAGTAGGTACCCGCCAGACTGCTCATTGTGTGAGTGCCGGTATCGGCCAGTTGTACCATGATATTGAAGCTGAAGTTTTTGCGGTATTGATCAGCTTCAAACTCGGTTCTGCCTGCATCACCAACACTTAAGTCACTAAAGCGATAATCATATTCTGCAGCGCCGGTCATAATTCCGACCTGACCAGAAGGTGAAATCGCCATCCAGCTGTCCAGTTGTGGACCAACCATGCCCGCACCATCAGCAAAGCCACTTAAGAATGCCGAGAAGTCACCTGTCATTGCTTCATCAGAGGTCTCAGCGAAACTGCTAGCAGATGTCAGGTCAGGGTTTTGAATATGAAGTCGCGCACCGACGATATTCATCGTTGCATTATTAATATCCGTTGCATCTAACCAGCCGATAGAACCATTATAATAAGCGTTTAAGCGTTCATCACCGTCTTCACCCGTACCATTGGCGCCGCTGAAAACGGAGTCATCACGACCGATTTCAAGCATATACTGGTTCCAGGAATAAGTATTGGCAGGGATAGTAGAAGAACCTGTTGCCACTTTCACACCTAGCGTCAGGCTAATACCATCAGAGGTATCAGCGACAACCAATGTTTCATAGTCATCGCTGATTGCACCTATAATAGGAATGCCGCCAGTCGGTAATATGGTCAGACGATTGCTGGCATCAATATGGTAGCTGCCTTCAACTGTCGGGGTGCCGTCGACACCTGGAGCCTGCATAAAGCTTTCATTACCGCTATCAAATGTCGCTGCAAAACGCTGATGACCTGGGTCTCGTATAAACGATATATTGCCCGCGCCTGTGGCGTCTGGTGCTTCCAGTCTTACCTTCATGCCCCAGCGCATTTCACGTGTGGTTCTAGAACGAATCTGTGCCTGATAAGCCGGGCCATCAGCAGAGTTCAGAAGTTCTTGATAAACAGGTGTGGTGCCTACTAATTCAGGCGGAATCATCTCGCCAGCTGTGATGGCTGTGGCAGGCCAGGCACCCGATAGAAACTGACCGACAGTATAGTCAGACGCCGCGCTGAGCCAGGGACTGTGCATGCTCGTGCCGACTAGCCAGTAATCACCGCCGGTAAATGTATTATCAGCAACGGGAGGCTGTACATAACTGCTGACAGCAAACGTCGGTGCATCAATTTCAGCCAGGCTGTCAGAACCACAGCTTAAGGTATCGGCTGTGTTAAATTGAACCGTCACATCGGTAGTGCCGTTGGCTTCTACGACAACCGGAGCGCTCATAAAGAAGGGGTGGTCAGCCGTACCGTTTGCATACCAGCCTGTTGTACCGGGTACGGCGGCATCACCTGTCGCAAAGACGATAGTTACCTGGTCTGCCGCGGTAGCCGAAGAGCTGTTATCAATTAAAGTGGACTGACTGGTAATAGCCGAACAAGGGGCACCCGGGTCACCGGATACAAGAATTTCATTTTTTAAAGTAAAACGAAAACGGTTATAACTGCCGACGTCAACGGCCGGGGCGTCACCAAATGCGCCGTTACCCGATACCAGTTCAGCGGCTACACCTGTTGTATCATCAAGGATAGTCATACAGGCAGTATCGTTACAGATTTCGGTTTTGAATAATGTGACGTTGACAGCAGTTGGGTCAGCCGCCATTGCGCTACCCATGATGAAATAACTGGCAGCAGCACTCGCCGTTAATATTTTATTTAATTTTTTCATTTTATAATCCTTCAATCTAGAAACTGCGGAAATAATGTTTTAGAGAGAGCCTTATTGATTGCTTTTAGCTTTAATAGAAACGGTGCCTTTCAGGCTGGCATTGTTGCTTCCACTTGAAGAGCCTGAACTACAGGCACCGAGTGACATCAGTCCGGCAATAAACAAAGTGACAATAATAATTTTTGTGTTTAACTTCATAACAACTCCCCGTATTCGGTATGTAAAAAATATGTCTCAAAAATGTGTCTGTAATATTTATAGTTAATGAAAAGCAATCTGTACAGCCATCAAGATGTGGCTTCAAAGAGTGTTTTGTAGTGTCCATGATACGTCCGTATGGTTATGTTTTATATCGAGTTATTTGAAAAAAATAACTGCCTTAATTAGTATGGTAATTAAGTTATGGCATTATTTTTTGTTGATAAAGCGTCGAATTATCCAGATATTCGGCAAGCCGTTTGTCTGAATTTGCTGCGTCGTGGTTTAAAAAATAACGCCGATGAAAGGCAACTCTGGTTTAAATGAAAATAATTGCAAGAGCTGTTAAAAAAGAGCAGATTATTTATTTTGAAAATATGACTTGCCGGTATTGCAGGCAAAAAAGTATTTTCCTGTTGACAGCACAAAGATGTATGCCTGACAAATAAATTCAGATTGCGATGTGATCGTTAATACAGTGCTTCCATCGCGGTATAGTGATGACGGTCAGGCGCATTGCGGTAACTGATGTGTTTGTTAAAGTCGGCATTACAGGCACCGGTGTTGATGTAATCAATGGCGCTGGCTATTGAGTTTTCAGCGCTGTCGCCTAAAGCAAAACCGATATTATCAGTGGCTTCACAAAAGGCATTTAAGCCGGCAAAACCCGGACCTATGCCATTGTAATAACCGCCTTCATCATTTGCGTTGCGAATTTCAAAGTTAAGCGCGGACAATGTTTTTCCACAGGCCGTATCCGGAACCGAGCCAGCCGGTTTGCCACAGCTGGTGCTGCCAATCACTACCACTTGAATATTTGTCGACGGTAACAGAGCATTAATAACCAGTTCGCTGGCAGAACAGCTGGCAGCCGTGGTGATAAAAAAGACCCGGCTAAGGTTTAGAGATTCTGCCGCAGACTGAAAGTTTAATGTACTACTGAAACCGTTATAGCCATTGGGGTTATCATTATAGATTAAGCGTGTAAAGATATTGCCTGCTGTTGCAGAGCCGCCGATAAGGCTGCCAAGGTGCCGCGCCGTATTCACCGAGCCGCCGCCGTTATAACGTAAATCGACAATCAGCTCGGTGACCTGGTTATTTTTAAAATTCTGGAATTCAGTGTTGAGTTCAGTAACCGATCTTGAGCCGAGAAAATGAGTAAAGTGCAGATAACCGATTTTATTTGTGCCATTGGTCATAACATTGCTTTTTTGTGTTGTATAAATGCTGACTAAGTCTTTAGTCACGGTGAAAGGTGCTTCTGTGCTATCCGTATGACGAATCAATAACTCTACTTCAGTGCCGATTTCATCCGCTCCCCAGGCATCGCTCCAGTTCTGTCCATTTAAACCGTTTGCTGTTATGCCATTGATCGAGACGATCTGGTCACCACGACGAATACCGGCTATATAGGCCGGCGAGTCATCAAATGCGTAGGCAACCATTACATCATTGCTCAGGTCGTCGGTGATTAATCGCAGACCCGTGCCTAGAAATACGCCATCACCAAAAAACTGATTGAATGTCGCGGCATCGCCGATATGGCTGAAGCGGTCAGTGGGGCTGTATTTTAGTGCGTCCAGTAGATCTGTGGGGGTAGGGTAACTGATCATGTCTCTGGGGTTGATGCTGTTGCCAGGATCTACCGTGTCATACCAGAAATAATAACGTTTCATGCTGTCGTAGACATACTGGTTATAGTCTTCGTCCGCACAAGAGGCAGGGCTTGATGCGCCGGGCATGCTGTCTGAATCATCGAATAAGTCGCAGGCCTGCAGCAGTGTCAGGACGAAAAAGAGAGCCGGGAGTCGAATCATGTGCATTGATATCAGCATGTTTTGATTATATTGAAACGTCACCCTAGCATATTTTTCAGGCCGGGAAAAAGCCTTTATCGGTGCTGATGGCTTAAGTGTTAGTGCAGTATTGTGTTCAAAGTTATCGACAAAGGCGCAGCAAAAGACACACGGCTTGCTAAAAACGTTACATTAAGAATAGCGTAGCCAGGCCCAAAAAGGATAACAGTCCTACAATATCGGTAACTGTTGTTAATATAACCGAGCCGGCAATCGCCGGGTCAATCTTTAACTTTCTTAATATTAATGGAATGGCGACGCCCGAAAAGGCGGCAAAAAATAAATTGATAGTGATCGCGGCGGCAATAATGAAACCAATTTCAATATTTTGAAACCAGAGCCCGGCTATCAGCGCGACAACAAGAGCCCACAATACGCCATTGATGACACCAACAAAAATTTCTTTTGTAAAGAGGTAGCGGATATTCTGCTGAGTGACTTGCTCCAGCGCCATACCGCGAATCACCAAGGTCAGGGTTTGGGTGCCGGCAATGCCTCCCATGCTGGCTACAATATTCATTAATACGGCAACGGTAACCACTTGCGCGATGGTGGCTTCAAACTGATCGACAACCCAGGAGGCCATGAAGGCTGTGAGCAGGTTAATACCTAACCAGATGGCGCGTCTTTTGGCGCTCGGCAAGGCTTTTGCAAAGAGATCGGTTTCTTCTGTTAAACCGGCCATGCCCATCATTGAGTGTTCAGCATCATCACGGATTACATCGACCACGTCATCAATGGTGATTCGCCCCAGCAGTTTATTGTTTTCATCGATAACCGGTGCACTGATCAGGTCTTGTGTTTCAAATATTTTTGCAACCGCGGTATCGGTCGTATCGGCCAGGATGGCTTCAATTTTTGTATCCATCACTTCGTAAACACTGACATCGGGCAAGCTGGTCAGCAAGGTGGTAACGGGCAAGGTGCCGAGATAGTTATCATTGCCATCCACCACGATGAGGCTATCGGTTTGTGGCGGCAGTTTTCCACGGCGTCTTAAGTAGCGCAAGACAACATCAAGAGTTACCTGAGAGCGAATGGTGATGGTGTCGGTATTCATCAGGCCGCCGGCGCTGTCTTCCGGATAAGCCAGTACTTTGTCCAGGCGTTTTCTTTGCTGAACATCGAGAGATTTTAAAACCTGATCGGTTAATTTGCTCGGTAATGACTGCAAGAAATCCGCAAGGTCATCGGTATCCATGTTGTCTGTCACAGCAGCCAGATCTTCCGGTTTCATGTCGCCCATCAGCCGGTGCTGTACTTCATCGCCGACCTCAACCAGAACTTCACCTTCCAGTTTGTGATCGAGCAGGTCCCAGATAATTTGGCCTTCTTTTGGTGGCAGTGATTCAATCAGGTGGGCGATTTCACCGGCTTTAAGGCTGTTTAGAAGTGTCTGCGCATACCGAAGGCCGCCGCTCTCAATCGATTGCAGTAGATCGTTATAGGCCTGCTGAGTTGATGTCTCTGGCATAATGTTAATATTATTAATGTGTTACGGAATATACTTGGTGTAAATAGTGTAGCCGATTTTGGCTTCAAGCAGGGCTGAATTTGAGAATATTTTTTTTCAGTTTGATTATGGCTAATGCCGGGCCAGCTGTTAGCCGTGTAATTTTAGCTGTTCCTGGTGGTTGTTGCTATTGAGCAGGTTCACGGCCCGGGTAATATCAAAATGATGGTGCAGGTTGAGAATCTGGCGGGTATCATTTTCAAGATTTGATATATCGGCATTGATAATGATCGATTTTATTTCCAGCAAAGCGGTAGCGGGCACGCTGAAATACTTGAGCCCCAGGCCCAATAAAAGGCGGGTGTAAGTGGCGTCACTGGCCATTTCGCCACACATGGAAACCGGTATGCCGGCATTGCGCCCGGCTTGTAATGTCATGTCAATTAAACGCAGTACAGAGGGGTGCAACGGGTCATATAAATAGCTGACTTCATCATCAAGTCTGTCCAGCGCCAGAGTGTACTGGATCAAATCATTGGTGCCGATGGAAAGAAAGTCGAGCCTTTCTGCAAACGTATCGGCGGCCAGTGCCGCTGCCGGCACTTCGATCATTGCACCGACAGGTATATTGTTATCATAAGGCTGTTTTTTTAGATCCAGTTCAGCCTTGGCCTGTTTTATTAATAAAAGGATCTGGTCAATTTCTGAATGATTGGTCAGCATCGGAATCATCATTCTGATAGGGCCGTAAGCGGATGCGCGCAAGATGGCTTTTAATTGCATGATGAAGCTTTCAGGCTGTTTCAGACAGCGGCGGATAGCGCGTAAACCCATGGCCGGGTTATGAGCCAGAGGGCCGTGCTGCTGGGTGTCCTTCATTTCCTTGTCGGCACCCAGATCGAGCGTGCGGATGGTTAACGGATTGCCTTTAAGTGCCTTAACCGTCTTGCGGTATTCATGGAATTGCTGGTCTTCATCCGGTGCGCTGCCATTGCTGATAAAGAACATTTCGGTGCGATAAAGGCCAACCCCGGTTTCATCAATGCGACGTAAAGATTTCACATCCTGCGGCCGGTCAATATTGCCGTGTAAGGTAATGGTTTGCTGGTCCTGGGTGACAGCCGGCTGATTGGCCAGGCGTTTGAGGTCGGCTTTTCGCTGCTGTTCCTGGCGTTTTAAGGCTTTGAAATGTTTCAGCGATCGCGTATCCGGCGCAATAATTAACATGCCGCGTTTGCCGTCTAAAACGATTTGCTCATTAGCATTGATCAGCTGGCGTGCTTTGTGTACGCCAACCAGAGCAGGAATGCCCAGGCTGCGAGCCAGGATGGCGGTATGTGAAAGCGGGCCGCCGTATTCGGTGATAAAGCCGGCAATTTTCTGGTGTTTCATCAGCAAGGTGTCGGCCGGGGTTAAATCATCGGCAACAATAACCCGGCCTTTTAAGGCGTCACCCAGTTGCTGTTGCTGTGGGTTTTCATCACCCAGACAAAGTTGAATGCTTCTGACAACATGATAGATGTCATCCTTGCGTGTCTTTAAGTAGTCGTCCTGCATGTTATTAAACACAGCGATCAAACGCTGGCATTGTATTTGTAATGCCCACTCGGCATTTCTATGCTGTTTAATGTGCTGGATGACGCCGGTATTGAGTACCGGGTCGTCAATCATTAGCAGGTGAGTATCGATGAAGGCGATGATTTCGGCAGGGGTTTTGGTGTCGATGCGCTCTTTGATAGCGCTGAGCTCTCTTAGGGCCGAGTCTTTGGCCCTGATATAACGCTGTATTTCTTCTTCGACCTGATCTTCATCGATTAAAAACTCCTGGACTTCCGGTTGCTCACGATACAGCACATAGGCATTACCAATGCCTATGCCGCGTGAAACGCCGATACCGTGAAGCATTATACTCATATAAATTCCATTAATAAGGAGTCGAATTTTTTATTATGCCTGACAAAAGTGCAGGGTTAAAGCAACTTAAAAACATCCGAATATTAAGTAATTATGATTAGCGGTTTAAGGGTTATTGCTAATCGGGCTTACTTCATTAACCATTGTGGCTTTTAGTTGATGAAATGAGGCTGAAAGTCTTATTGTTCTTCATCAAAGCAGTTGTTGATGAGCTGTTCCATGTCGTCAATACTTTGCTGTGCATCTTCGCCTTCAGCCAGTAATTTTATGCTCGAACCTTGATTGGCAGCTAACATCATAACGCCCATAATGCTTTTGCCGTTAACACGCTGGCCGTCTTTTTCTATTTCAATCAGGCTGCTGTATTTTGTTGCTACATTCACCAGCTTGGCGGCTGCACGCGCATGCAAACCCAGTTTGTTGATAATGGTGACTTCTTTTTCCTGCATCATGTTTAAACCTTATTGATCAATGCGAATGCCTTCGGTAGCACCGGTGGCGGCTTTCTTTGCTAGTGTTTCAAGATCATCCTGATAGTAATTCATGGCTCTAATCAACATGGACAGGTTGAGCCCGGAAACAATGCGGATGTGTTGTTTGTCTTTAAAACGATAAACCAGATTACAGGGACTGCTGCCGTATAAATCGGCAAGTATTAAAACGCCATCGCCCTGATCCAGATTATGTATCATTTTTTCAGCCTCAATCGCCAGTTTATCGAGGTCGGTATCCATCGCCACTTCGAGAATGCTGGTTTTGATGGGATTTGAGCCGAGTATACGAAACGCATTGTTCAGCAGGGCGGGTGCAATGCCGGGGTGGCTGACAAGCAATAAACCAACATTCATCTAATAGTATCTCGTTTATTCCAGTTCGCGGTGGCGCAGGGAAACATTGTCACGTTTATCGTTAAAATAACTGCACAGTGTTTCGGCCAGATAAACGGAACGGTGCTGACCGCCTGTACAGCCGATTGAAACGGTCAGGTAATAACGGTTTTGCGCTTCGAATTCAGGAATCCAGTTTTCAATAAAGTCGGCAATCTGCTTAAACATGCGGTCTACCACTTCATAAGACTGTAAAAAACGAATAACACCGGGGTCCTGACCCGTTAAGGGTCGCAGGTTGGCCTCCCAGTGAGGGTTGGGCAAACAACGCACATCAAATACAAAGTCTGAATCGGTAGGGCTGCCATGTTTGAAACCAAATGACTGGAATAACAGGGATAAGTCAGACTGGCTTTTCTTGTCCAGCAGGCGTGCTTTAATCACAGAGCGAAACTGATGGATATTGGACTGGGTTGTGTCCAGTGTCAGGTCGGCATCATGTGCAATCGGTGCCAGCAGTGAGTTTTCAATTTCAATTGCTTCAAACAAAGGGATGCCACGGTTGGTTAACGGGTGCTTGCGGCGGGTTTCACTAAAGCGTTTGAATAATGTATCCAGTTCGGCTTTAAGAAAGACAATGTCAACCTGAATCGGAAATTCCCTGACTTTTGCAATAATGCTCTCAAAGTTTTTAAGGTCTTTATGACCACTGCGGGCGTCTATGCCGACAGCTATAGACTGATAAATATTAATGTGCTGATCGAGCATGCGTTTTGTGAAATCCGGTAGCAGACTCAGCGGCAAATTATCGACACAGTAGAAGCCTTCATCTTCGAGTGTGTTCAGAGCGACGGATTTACCGGAACCCGAGAGGCCACTGACGATAATCAGACGGAGATTTTTTTTGTCAGGCATTATTATTGTCCATGAAGTCACGTTGCCGCTGGATGAATTCCTCACTGGCATCGTGACCGCTTTTTAGTAATATTTGATTTTGTACAGCGGCCTCAACCATGACCGCGAGGTTACGCCCGGTGGCAACCGGCAAAATGAACTCGGGGATATTGACTTCAAGAATTTTGCGCTGGTCGCGCGTGCCATATAGCCGGTCGATACGCTGGCGGTCCTGTATGTCCATGCGCTTGAGATGAATAATCAGTCTTAAATATTTATTGCTTTTAAGTGATTTGTCGCCGTACATTTGCCGAATATTGAGTACGCCCAGACCCCTGACTTCGAGAAAGTCGCTAAGCATGTCAGGGCAGGATCCGAGTAATAATTCAGGTGCAATGCGCGTAAATTCAGGCACATCATCGGCAATCAGGCGATGGCCCCGGCTGATTAGCTCCAGTGCCAGTTCGCTTTTACCAATACCGCTTTCACCGGTGATCAGAACACCGGTTCCCATGACTTCCATAAACACACCGTGAAGTGTGGTTTTGTCGGCCAGCATATTCGACAGGTAATAACGCACCGATGTAATCAAGTCATTGCTGTTGAGTGAGCTGACTAATAGCGGTATGCCGTGTTCGTTGGCGCGGCTTATAAATTCGTTGGAAACTTCAATGTCATCACAAATGACAACTGCGCCGGTTCGCCAGTTAAAGATATTGTCGAGTACTTCCAGGCGTTCAATATCGCTGAGGCGACGTAAATAATGGCATTCATATTTGCTGAGCACCTGAATGCGGTTTCGGTGCATCAGGTTAAGGTGGCCGATAAGTGTTGAACGGTCGCTCCAGGATAATGCCCGCCTAAAACGGCGGTCAGCGTTTTGCTTGCCGGCAATCCAGGTGATGTCAATCAGTTGATTGAGGCGATCAAAAATTTGCTTTTGTGAGTATAAATCGGACATATGCGAAGCATAACGAATATGCCCTCAATAAAACAGCCTTGATGAATTAAATGTAGGCAAAAAAGCCCAAAATTTTAAGGATTTGATCAGCCCTGCGGCTGCCATTTGAAAAACCTGAATTGACTGTCATGAGGATCAGCGGCTGATGACATTAACCGGCCTGGATATCAGGTGAAGGCTGGCTGAGTTTTTGAAAGATCTCTTCTGCGTTGTTAGCATCTCGTATGCTTTGCTGGTTTGTGCTGTCTGAAAAAAAGCGGGCGATAGCTGCCAGTGTTTGCAGGTGTTCTGTGGTTTTAGCTTCTGGTACCAGTAATGCGAACAGCAGGTCTACCGGCTGACCATCAGCGCTGTCAAAGGCGATGGCTTCCGGCAGTTTTATAAAAGCGGCAATGATGTCATCACCTTTTCCCAGCCGACCGTGAGGCAATGCAATGCCATGACCTAAACCGGTTGAGCCAAGTCGTTCTCTTTCGATCAGGGTATCAAAAATGGCATTTGATGTCTGATCACTGGCACTTGCCAGAAGTGTGCTTAGCCGTTCCAGTACACGTTTCTTACTACGAATGTCAGGGTTGCATTCGATGCGGTCGATTGAGATAAGGCGAGTGAAATCCATAGCGTTATTCTATAATTTCTTGTGGTTGCGGCTGTTTGTGGTGCAAATGGTTTTTAAGCTTTTCTTTATACTTTTTAACCTGTCTGTCGAGTTTGTCCACCAGACCATCGATTGCGGCATACATATCATCAGCGACGCAGTCGGCAAAAACATTATTGCCACTCATATGTACAGTGGCTTCGGCTTTATGGCCACCACTATCAACAGTGAGGATAACGTGGGTATCAGTGACTTGATCAAAATGCCTTTCAAGTTTTAAAACCTTTTCATTTACATATGCTTTCATTGAATCTGTCAGATCAATATGATGTCCTGTAAGATTTATTTGCATAGGTGACTCCTCGTGTTTGCCTTATGCAAGGCGTTTTCTCTCATTAGATGGCGGAATAACCATGGCTTCACGGTATTTTGCTACGGTTCTTCGCGCCACATTAATGCCCTTATCCACCAGCATTGCGGCAAGTTTATTGTCGCTTAATGGTTTCATAGGGCTTTCATTTTCAATCATTTTTTTAATCATGGCACGGATTGCTGTGGCTGAACATTCGCCACCATCGGCCGTACCCACATGACTGGAAAAGAAATACTTAAATTCAAATATACCGTTAGGTGTGTGCATGAATTTTTGTGTGGTGACCCGGGAAATCGTCGATTCATGTAATTCAAGTTGTTCGGCTATTTCCCGTAATACCAGCGGTTTCATGCCTTCTTCGCCATAGTCAAAAAAAGTGCGCTGTTTTTCGACGATGGCCGTCGCAACCCGCAATAAGGTTTCATTACGACTGAGCAGGCTTTTAAGAAACCAGCGGGCTTCCTGTAAGTTGTTTTTAAGGTAAGTATTTTCGTCGCTGCTGTCGCGGTTTTTGACAAAACTGGCATACAGCGGGTTAATACGCAGCTTGGGTGTGTTTTCGTTGTTTAGCTCGACACTCCAGCGGTTTTTTATTTTTTTGACAAATACATCGGGCACGATATATTCGGCTTTATTGGCGGACAGATAGGCACCGGGCTTAGGGTTTAAGGATTGAATCAACAAAACCGCAGCATGCAGGTCTTGTTCATTGAGCCGGGTTAGTCGTTTTAGTTTGACGTAATCGTGCAAGCCGAGCAGTTCCAGATGATTTTCAATCAGATCGCGAGCCGATTTTACCTGTGCTGAATGATCATCAATAAGATCCAGCTGCAGTGATAAACACTCCTTGAGATCGCGAGCGGCAACACCGGGAGGGTCAAAGCGCTGAATTAAATGTAATACCGCATTGATTTCTTCTGCGCCTACCGCTTCAGAATCGATGTCATGTTGTTCGGGGTCCTGCCTTAAGCCTTGCAGTAACTGATCACAGCTTTCGGTCAGATAGCCGTCCTCATTGATGGCATCAATAATCATCAGGCCGATAGCATTATCGGTTTCTGACATCGGGGTGCATTGTAACTGCCAGAGCAGGTGGCTGATGAGTCCGTCATCCTCAATGCTCTGGTTTTCAAAGAAGTCGCGGTTATCGCTGGACGCCGTGTTAGTGCCGCTACTGGGTGGTGGTGGAATGTCGTAGATATCTTCCCAGGCGGTATCGACGGGCAGCTCATCGGGCAGGTTGTCTTTTTGTTGATTGAGTTCTACCGCATCGGCCGCTTCAGTGCCACTGCTGTGATTGTCTGTGCTTTCGCTGCTGTGCTCCTGGCCATTAATTTTGCTGTCACTATTGCTGTCAGGGCTGCTTTCTTCAACCTCAAGCATGGGGTTAGATTCCAGCGCTTCCTGAATTTCTGACTGCAGTTCAAGTGTAGAAAGCTGCAACAATTTGATCGCCTGTTGCAGCTGGGGGGTCATGGTAAGTGACTGGCCGATGCGTAATTGTAAAGACTGCTTCATTTAATGATCGGCTTTAGTTTCTTTGTGGCTGATATGGCATTATTAATAAGGATCATAACATTACTTATAGTCTAAAATTTTGACCTAGATAAACATCTTTAACCTGTTTGTCATTTAATACCTGGTCAGGTGTGCCTTCTGCAATCACCTGTCCTGCACTTAATATGTAGGCTCGATCACAGATTCCAAGTGTTTCACGCACATTATGGTCGGTGATTAAAACGCCGATGCCTTTAGAGGTCAGTTGGGTGATGATTTTCTGGATATCGAGAACCGAAATGGGGTCAACGCCGGCGAACGGTTCGTCCAGCAGAATAAAGGCCGGTTCAGCTGCCAATGCCCGGGCAATTTCAACCCGCCGGCGTTCGCCACCGGATAAGCTGATGCCAAGGCCATCCTGAATATGTTCAATTTGCAGTTCTGAAAGTAATTCTTCAAGTCTTTCTTTGCGTTGTTTATGAGACAGCGGCCGGGTTTCGAGAATGGCCATGATGTTTTCATTGACCGTCAGCTTACGAAAGATGGAGGCTTCCTGAGGTAAATAACCGATACCCCATTGCGCCCGTTTATGCATCGGAAAGTGGGTAATATCTGTTTCATCCAGCATCACTTCACCTTCATCGGCATTGACCAAGCCTACTACCATATAAAAGCTGGTGGTTTTGCCAGCACCATTAGGGCCCAGTAAACCGACTACTTCACCGCTGTTGATATGGATGCTGACGTCGTTGACAATTCTTCGTTTGTTGTAACTTTTATACAAACTTTTGGTGGTTAATACGCTCATTCAGGTGTTTGGCTGTCTTCTTTAGGATGAATGGTAATTTTTACCCGGTCATTTTCCGTCGTATCAGTGCCGGCGGTAATGATGTCTTTTGCGGTATTGTATGTAATTTTTTCGCTCCTGAATACATTGTCTTTTTGTTGCAGGACGGCATTTTGCGTCAGAATCAGCAAATCTTTGTCAGAATAAAAAATCATTTCATTGCCGCTGGCTTTTATGGCTTCATTTTTATCGTTAAGCTGGCTGAATGAGGCGGGTTTGCCTTTAATCACGATTTTAGTGATGTCATCGGTTTTTGTATAAATAGTGATGGATTCGCCGGTGATGGTGCGGCTGCCTTGAATGATTTTTACCGTGCCTGAATAGAGGCTGGTGCCTTGTTTTTCATTAATGACAAGCTTGCCTGCGTTAATTTGCATGGCTTTGTTGCGGTCGCTGTTTAGCGCGACTGATGTCTGTGGCAGCACGAAAATGATAATGAAGAGGCCGAGTGTTGCGTTATTGAAAAGCCGTTTATGAAATTGTTTATTTAACATAAGTACCTTTGACATCGGATGTGAGTTCGAATGTTCCTTTTTGGTTGTCATAACGCAGGCCGTTAGCTTCAAGACGAGTGCCCTCACTGGTAATAGTGACATGGCTTGAGGTTTCGAGCAGGTCTTTATCTGTGTGGAAGGTTATCTGCTCTGTCTTCAGTGTTAATTTCGTCTGCGAGGCTTGTGCTGGTCTGGTGAAGATGACGTCACTATTAAACTCAATTTTATTCTTGCCCTGAAAGATTTTGGCCTGATTAGCGCTGACAATCCAGTTGCTGTTTTTATTGAACAGTGTGGTGCGCACGCCTTGTATCTCGGCGACAGACTCCTGGTCATAATTATCCAGTCGGTTAGCCTGTAGTATGTATTTAATTTTGCCTTGCTTGTCGTGAGCGGTGAGCTTGAAATCTTCGAGATAGTAATTGGCAAAGCGTGTTTTTTCTCGGGTGATCAGTTCAGGTTTGCGGTCAAACAAATCTTGCAGCCACCAGCTCATCAGTAGCAATATGATAATCAGAATATAACGGCTGGAATTTTTCACGATTTATCGATTTTAACTGAATTCATTGTTGGCAGTCAGGTCTCAAGCAAGGTAGCGCTTAATAATATCATCCCACTTGCCGTGAGCTTCTAAAATTAATTCACAGACATCACGCCCGGCGCCTCTGCCACCGGGGTTTTCGGTAATCCAGTGGGCGTGTTTTTTAACCACCGCACGGGCATCCTGTACCGCAATAGACAGCCCGACCCGGCTCATAATGGGCAGGTCGACAACATCATCACCAACATAGGCGATCTGTTCCAGCGTCAGGCCGGTCAGGCTCATCATTTCGTCCAGTGCGGGGCCTTTTTCACGGCGCCCCTGCATGACATGAGAGATGCCGAGCTCTTTCATGCGGAGCTTGACCAGCAGTGACTCGCGACCGGTGATAATGCCGACATCAATGCCGGCATCCTGTAACAAGCGCATGCCGAAGCCATCTTTCGAATTAAAGGCTTTGTATTCCTGCCCGTCATCGCTCAAAAATAAGCTGCCATCGGTGAGCACACCGTCAACATCAAAAATAACGAGCTGGATTCGGCTGGCTTTTTCCAGAATATCTTGCATAAGTTCTCCAGTAAGGCGGCGGCTAAATGACACCGGCTCTGAGCATGTCTTGCATGTTAAGAGCGCCAATCAGTTTATTGTCATCATCAATAATGAGTAAATCATTAATGCTGTGCTGCTGCATCGTGTTGAGTGCTTCGGCAGCCAAAATATTGGCGGGTAGTGTTTTGCAGTTTTTAGTCATGACATCGACGATTTTCGCCGTGTGAATATCCACATCCTTGTCCAGCGTGCGGCGCAGGTCGCCATCGGTGTATATGCCAAGCACGGTCTGCTCGGGTGAGACAATGGCGGTCATGCCCAGGCCTTTTTTAGACATTTCAAGCAAAGCCTGTTTTAGGCTGGCATCTTCTGATACTGCAGGAATGGCATCGCCTTTATGCATCACATCGGCGACGTGCAATAGCAAACGGCGGCCTAAGCTACCGCCGGGGTGTGATAATGCGAAGTCTTCTGCGGTAAAACCTTTAGCATCTAACAGCGCAACTGCTAAAGCATCACCCAATACCAGTGCCACCGTGGTGCTGGTAGTGGGAGCCAGACCCAGTGGACAGGCTTCTTTTTCGACACTGGCATCAAGATTGGTGCTGGCGGCTTTTGATAAGGTTGAATTTGGGTTGCCGGTGAGGCTGATTAAGGGCACACCAAGGCGTTTGATGATCGGTAAAATAGTCAGTATTTCGCCGGTCTCACCTGAATTGGATAAGGCCAGAACGACGTCCTTGCTAGTGATCATGCCGAGATCGCCATGACTGGCTTCGCCCGGGTGTACAAAAAAAGCCGGGCTGCCGGTGCTGGCTAAGGTGGCAGCAATTTTACTGCCGATATGACCCGATTTGCCCATGCCGGTAACAACGATGCGGCCTTCACAGGCCATCATCAGTTCACAGGCCTTGGCAAAATTATCATTGATTTGTAGTTTTAAGGCTTCGATACCAGCCAGTTCTGTCTCGATCACAGCCAGGCCAAGTGTTTTAAATTGTGCTTTGTTCATAAAGTGTATTTCTAACCTGCGGTGGCGCTGAAGTAGAGAATGGTCTCATAAGCGATGAAACATGCCAGCAACAGTCCGCCTTTGACGCGAGACAGGTAGCCTGCTGATTTAAAACCATACGCGAGTACAAAGAGTAGCAGCGTCAAACCAATTGTCCAAGGCAGATCACGTTCTAATACGCCTTCGGGCAATGCGCCGGGTGCAATTAACGCCGGAAACGCGAGCACACCGAGCATATTGAAAATATTTGAGCCAATGATATTGCCCAAAGCAATATCATGTTCTTTTTTATAAGCGCTCATTATAGTGGCCGCCAGTTCAGGCAAGCTGGTACCGATAGCGACAATTGTCAGACCGATGATCAGATCGCTAACACCTAATTCGACCGCGATATTGGTCGCGCCCCAGACCAGCAGTTTTGAACTGCCCAGTAGCACCAGTAAACCAATGGCCAGAATGATGCTGGCTTTTGGCATCGACATAATCTCGGGCAGCTCTTGTTCAAATTCTTTGTTCAAGGGATCGCTGGTTTCTTTAACCGCCTGTCTGCCAAGCCAGGTCATGACCACGATGAGACCGATGGCGAGTACCAGACCGTCGACAAAGCTCAGATGTTGATCCAGTAATAACACCAGCACCACCAGCATAATGGCAGTCAGAATGGGCATCTCTCTTTTTAAAATGCCGGAATGAACATGCAGTGGCACCAGTAAAGCCGTGATACCCAGAACCAGTGCAATATTGGTAATATTTGAACCCAGTGCATTACCTATCGCAAGCCCGGGTGATGCCTCGGCTGAGGCAAAGACGGCGACCAGCATTTCAGGTGCTGAGGTGCCAAAGCCGACAATGATCAGGCCAATGAATAAGGGTGAAATACCGAGATTTTGGGCAGCGGCTGAGGCACCGTTAACGAACTGGTCGGCGCTCCAGATAAGGAGTATAAAACCAGCAAGAATGGCAAGAATGTCTAATAGCATTAAGTTTCAATTTATAGTCTGACAGGATAAGGCGCCATCATACACAGATTTAGACGCTAGCCAAGATAGAACGAGTAAATATTTATAAAGAGCGAATATCATCGTATGATGCGAGAAATTATATCAAACGAGTGAAAGCATTGCTAAGTTCAGTAGGTGCCTGGGGGTGGCGACATCCCGAATGGCTACAAGACGTCTTTTATCCGGATGATTTGCCATCTGACTGGCAGTTATCTTATTATTCAAACGAATTTGATCTGGTCGTGGTGCCGGCGGCTTACTGGAGCGCACAGGGATATGGCGATGAGGACTGGCTGGATGAGGTAGAAGAGGATTTTGTCTTTTATATTGACTGGCCTTTTTTGCAGCTGTTAGATCAGGCCGACTATCTCAAATGCGCTGAAGCCTGCCACCAATTAGGCCGCCAGATGGCAGCCGTGTTGGTGAACAATGAAGTCTGGCAGCAACTGGGTTCGGAGCAGAAAGACTGGTTTAAAGCAGTCAGCGAAGACTTTACAGTGCTGCAATACGGCGCAAATGGGATAGCGGGTTACGCTTTCGCGGCCGATGATCAGGCACAGATTAGAGGTGAAAATATATTATTATTGCACACCGATCACAGCGAAAACCTGCGAGACCTGAGCCGGCGATTAACGCATTTGTTATCATCTTCGCCTACTGCGCACATAGTGCTGGCTAATGATGGCCCTGAGATGCAACGGCTTCAGGAATTGAAAACCGTGATGGGATTGCTGGCCGCTCCGGTTTAATTTAGAAATGAGAACTGGGTCAGATTGTAGCGGCGTTAAATGATTGACAGCTAAGGGTGCAGCGTTGATGATTAAACAAAAGATAAATATTTAAGAAAAGGGATAGCAAAATTTCTATTAAAACATCAGATAGTAGTCATTTGATTGAAATTCGTAACATGAGTTTTAGTCGTGGTTCTCGTAAAATCTTCGATAACATCAGCCTGGATATTCCCCGTGGTAAAGTCACCGCCATCATGGGCCCCAGCGGCACCGGTAAAACCACATTATTGAAACTGATTGGCGGCCAGTTAAGGCCTGATCAGGGCAGTATCGAGATGGATGGTAATAATGTTCATCAGTTAACGCGTAAAGATTTATACCAGCTGCGTAAACGCATGGGCATGTTGTTTCAAAGCGGGGCTTTATTAACGGATATCAATGTTTTTGACAATATTGCCTATCCGATACGCGAGCACACCAAACTTGACGAAAGTTTAATTCGCTCTCTGGTCCTGATGAAACTAAACGCGGTGGGTTTAAGAGGCGCGCGTGATTTGATGCCATCGGAATTATCGGGCGGCATGGCGCGTCGAGTGGCAATGGCCAGAGCCATCGCCTTAGACCCGGTGATGGTAATGTACGATGAGCCGTTTACAGGACAAGACCCGATTTCAATGGGTGTGTTAGTGAATCTGATTCGCAGCATGAACCAGTCCTTGCACTTATCCAGCGTGGTGGTCTCCCATGACGTACCCGAAACCCTGTCGATCTCAGATTATATTTACCTGATTTCAGATGGCTGTATCGTCGCGCAGGGAAGCCCGGAAGAGCTGAAGAACAGTTCCGATCCCTGGGTGCAACAATTTATAGCCGGCCAGCCGGATGGTCCGGTACCCTTTCATTTTTCTGCGTCACCGTTGATGCAAGACCTGTTGCAGGAATAAATCATGCTCGATCAATTACAGTTAACGGGGCAGCGAGTGATTGCCGTTTTTGCAAGACTGGGTCAGGCAACTCTCTTTTTATACCAGATAATAATGACACTGCCGGGTTTAATGCTGCGGCCTTCGCTGATCATTAAACAATTGTATTCAACCGGTGTTCAAACACTGCTGATAATAGTCGTCGCCGGTTGTTTTGTTGGCATGGTGCTGGCGCTGCAGGCTTATTATGTACTGGTTGATTTCGGTGCAGAAGACTCCATTAGCCAAATGGTGGTGCTGACCTTAATGCGAGAACTGGGGCCGGTAATAACCGGTTTGCTGTTTGCCGGTCGAGCCGGTTCGGCGTTAACGGCTGAAATTGGTTTAATGAAAAGTACCGAGCAGTTATCGGGTATGGAAATGATGGCGATTGATCCGATGCAGCGCGTGATGGCACCGAGAATACTGGCGGGTTTTCTGGCTATGCCATTGCTGACCGCAGTGTTTATGGCGGTCGGGGTGCTGGGTGGTTACCTGGTGGCGGTGCATGGTGTGGGTATTTTCGAAGGCGTTTACTGGTCACTGGCACAGCTTAAAGTGGATTTTTATAGCGACTTAATGAACGGCATGATTAAAAGCATTGTCTTTGGTTTTGTGATTGTCTGGATTGCCGTGTTTGAAGGCTATGACAGCGTGCCGACATCAGAAGGCCTGGGTCAGGCTACCACCCGTACCGTGGTGCATGGTTCATTGGCCGTCTTGGGGTTGGACTTCCTGCTGACAGCAATAATGTTTGGAGATATATAAACAATGAATAGTAAAACAGTAGAAATAGCCGTTGGGATATTTGTGGCATTAGGCATTGCCGCGTTCTTTATGCTGGCAATGAAGGTCAGTAATCTGATTTCTTACGAGTCAGCTAGCGGTTATCAGATCAGTGCGCGCTTTGATAATATCGGCGGCCTGAGAGAGCGTTCACCGGTCGCAGTAGGCGGTGTCAGGATAGGTAAAGTCTCCAGCATTGAATACGATAATGAAACCTACGAAGCGGTGGTGGTGATGGAAATCGAACCCAAATACAACCGCTTCCCAACCGATACGTCTGCCGGTATTTTAACTGCCGGCTTATTAGGTGAACAGTACGTCGGGCTGGAACCGGGAGCTGAAGAAAAGTTCCTGATATCAGGCGGCGAGATTACCGTGACCCAGTCTGCCATCGTGCTGGAAGAAATCATCGGTCAGTTCCTCTATAGCAAAGCGGACGAAAAGTAATGAAAGCGCGGCTTGTTGTTCAGTGCCTGGGCCTGTTTTTTGTTTTAGCCAGTGCGGCGATAAATGCCGAGCCTTTGTCTTTAGATCAGGCCTTACAAAAAGCCTATATTGCGGACCCAAGAATTGGTGAAAAAGCCCATCTGGTAACCGCGGCACAAGGCTTGCTGGATGAAGCAGAAGCTAACAAGGGCTGGCGCACCGAATTAAACAGCTTTTTAGGTTTGACCACGGCAGTTGACGGTGGTTTTTACGAAAACGGCAGCAGTACTTGTCCGGTCGGTAGTGACTGTGTGGTTCGTGATGATCTTTATGATTTTAACAGCTTGTCATTATGGATGTACGCGCAGTTTACCGTGATCAAGCCGTTGCATACGTTTGGTAAAATCGAAAACTATTCAAAAGCGGCCAGACATAATATTGTGATTAAACAGGCGGAAGTGGAATTGCAGCGTCAGACTACGCGCTATGATGTCAGTCGGGCGTATTACGGCTTTCTGACAGCGCGTGATATCCGTTATTTAATGGAAGACTCTGTTAAACGGCTCAGTGGCGCGCTTGATCTGGTGACAGAGTGGCTGGAAGAAGAAAATGGCCAGGCCACAGAAGCCGATAAATACGCATTAACGGCTGGCGTGGCATTGCTTAGCCGTTACCAGTCTGAGGCGGGTGCGTTAGAGAAAATAGCATTAGGTGGTTTGAAAGTATTAACAGGTGTTGGCTTGGACAATGAACTGCAGCTGCTTGACAGCCGGATCAGGCCAGAAGCATTACCTGAAACCACGCTGCAGAGTTTTAAGCAGCAGGCACTTGCACACCGGCCGGAGATGAAACAGGTAGAAGCGGGGCTGACAGCTAGGCGCGCGCTGGTCGCAGCGAACAAAGCCGATGCCCGGCCTAACTTATACGCAGGTCTTGGTGGTTCCTTGTCTTATTCGCCGGGGCGAGACAGGCTGGATAACCCGCATATTTACGATCCGTTTAATTCTGCCGCAGCGACCCCGGTGATTGGCCTGCAATGGTCATTTTCTGGTGGCATTCGTGATGCAAAGGTCAAGCAGGCACAGGCCGAACTGGATGCGCTGATCTCAAAAGCCAGCTTTGCGCAGAAAGGTATTCCTTATCAGGTTGAGGAGGTCTTTACTCAGGTGCATGCCAGTCATGTGCAGGTTGAACAAATGAAACAGGCCAGTATTAATGCGCGGCGCTGGATGATAGCGGCGTATACTGATTTTGAAGCGGGGCTGAAAGAAGCGGAGAAAATCATCACGGCTTTTCAGGCTTATGTGCTGGCGCATTCGGATTATTTACGTCTGGTGAATGATTACAATATGAATACGGTCAAGCTAAAAAACCTGACAGGTGAACCGACGCTGATGCATACTCAACACATGACAGTAAATCCAGAGAATTAGGAGACAGAAGAATGGTGTTAATGAAAAAACAAACGGCGCTTTTAGCTATGCTCCTGACCTGGACGTTATTCTCAACGGCCAGTTTTGCTGCCGCCGTGCCGGCAGACCAGTTGATCAAAAGCACATCTGAGCAAGTACTGAAAGCATTAGAAGAGCAGCAGGAACAGTTAAAGAAAGACCCTAATCATGTCTATAAACTGGTGGATAAAATTATTTTGCCGCATATTGATTTTGAAAAAATGGCCAAGCTGGCACTGGGCAAGAACTGGCGTAAAGCCAATAAAGATCAAAAAAAGGCGTTTACAGCCGCCTTCAGGCAGTTACTGGTCAGAACCTATAGTAAATCTTTAAGTGAATATACCGGCCAAAAACTGATTTACCTGCCATTTAATATGAAAGAAGGCGCCACAGAAGTCACCGTAAAAACTGAAATTGAGCAAAAAAGCGGCTTCCCCATACCGGTGAATTATTCACTGTTCTTAAAAGGCGATGCCTGGAAGGTTTATGATATAAAAATCGATGGTCTGAGCCTGGTGACAAACTATCGAGGCAGCTTTGCTAAAGAAATCAGAGCCAAAGGGGTTGCTGCTTTAATCAAGAAGCTGGAAGACAAGAACAAGCAGGAGTCCTGAGGGTGAGTTTTAAAGTGCATGCCATCCAGGATGGCCGGCTGAAAATCGAAGGCATCCTTGATTTTAATACCGTCAATCTGGTGAAAAAACAAACTATTGGTTTGTTTAATGGCCCATCCGAGATACAATTTGATCTTTCGGCTGTCAGTCAGAGCAATAGTGCGGCATTAGCGTTATTGCTTGAATGGCTAAAAGCGGCTCAAAAAAATCAGGTTTCTTTGAGCTTTAGTAATCTCCCCGAGCACTTGCGGCAACTTGCGAGTGTTTATGGTATCGAGCAAGACTTAAATATTATCTAAATGAATAAATTAATCATCCAGGGCGGCACGCCTTTAAACGGAGATGTTCGCATCTCCGGTGCAAAAAACGCAGTTTTACCTATTCTGGCAGCCACTTTACTGGCTGATGGCGTAGCCATTATCGATAACGTGCCGCATTTGCATGATGTAACGACCACAGTTGAGTTATTGGGCTGTATGGGCGTGCAGGTTGTGATGGGTGAAAAGCTCAGTCTCGAGGTCGATCCGTCCACCATCACTAATTTCTGCGCACCGTATGACCTGGTGAAAACCATGCGTTCTTCCATTCTGGTGCTGGGGCCATTGCTGGCGCGTTTCGGTGAAGCGGAAGTATCATTGCCGGGTGGTTGTGCGATCGGCTCACGTCCTGTCAATCTGCACATTAAAGGTTTGCAGGATATGGGCGCGGATATCGAAGTGGTGAACGGTGTCATCAAAGCCAAAGCGACTCGCTTAAAAGGTGCCCGGATCGTACTGGATATCGTCACGGTAACCGGTACAGAAAATTTAATGATGGCCGCAGCCTTAGCAGACGGCATCACTATCTTAGAAAATGCAGCCCGCGAACCTGAAATAGTCGACCTGGCCAACTTCCTGAACGCCATGGGCGCCAAGGTTTCCGGCGCAGGCACAGATACCATTAGCATTGAAGGCGTGGAATCTCTTAAGGGGGTGCGCTATCGGGTGCTGCCTGACCGTATTGAAACCGGTACTTTTCTGGTAGCCGCTGCAATCAGTGGTGGCAGAATCACGGTTAAAGATACCGATCCTACTTTGCTGGATGTGGTACTGGATAAGCTGGTTGAAGCCGGTGCCGATATTGAAGTTGGTGAAGACTGGATCACGCTGGATATGCACGGCAAACGGCCAAAAGCGGTTAATGTGCGCACTGCGCCATACCCTGCGTTTCCGACCGATATGCAAGCCCAGTTTACGGCATTAAATGTCATTGCAGAAGGCACTTCTACCATTGTCGAGACGGTCTTTGAAAACCGTTTCATGCATGTTCAGGAACTGCAGCGCATGGGTGCGGACATTGAGCTGGAAGGCAATACCGCGATTGTTAAAGGTGTTGAAAAGCTCACCGGCGCGCCGATCATGGCAACGGATCTCAGGGCATCAGCCAGTTTGATTTTGGCAGGTATATTTGCTGAAGGCGAAACCATTGTTGAGCGCATCTATCATATCGATCGTGGTTATGAGTTGATTGAAGAAAAGCTGGCTCAACTGGGTGCAAAAATCCGTCGGGTGCCAAAATAAGAATCGAATCTGGCATGTTAAGCCGTCAATTTAGACTATAACGCGTAAATTAAAAGAATTGTCATGAGTGAAATCATTACCATCGCCTTATCCAAAGGCCGAATTTATAAAGAAACCATGCCCTTGCTTAAAGCGGCAGGCATCACACCAAAAGATGACCCGGAAAAAAGCCGTAAACTGATTCTCGATACCAACCGGGACGACGTCAAACTGGTTGTGATTCGGGCTACAGATGTACCGACCTATGTGCAATACGGTGCAGCCGATATTGGCGTTGCCGGTAAAGACGTTTTATTAGAACATGGCGCTGAAGGTTTGTACGAGCCAGTCGATTTAAAAATTGCCTGCTGCAAGTTAATGACAGCAGGCCCTGTGGATTACAAGCCATCGAATGGCCGGCTGCGTGTTGCCACCAAATTTGTCAACGTCACCAAAGAATATTTCGCCTCTATTGGCCAGCAAGTCGAAGTCATTAAGCTCTATGGCTCAATGGAATTAGGCCCGATTGTTGGCTTGTCAGATCTGATTGTAGATGTGGTCGATACCGGCAATACACTGAAAGCCAATGGTTTAAAGCCAATGGATAAAATTGCCGATATCAGCTCACGGCTGATCGTCAATAAAGCCTCGATGAAAATGAAACATGATCGTCTGCAACAAATCATCGAACAAATGCGTGATGCGGTAGAGAGTAAGTAATCACATGCTTGATATCAAACGTCTGAATTCAAATGATGGCAATTTTCAGCAGGCGCTGGATGAGTTATTAGCCTGGGAAAGTGTTTCCGATAAGCAGGTCTTCAATACCGTGATGGAAATTCTCGATGCGGTTAAATTAAAAGGCAATGCCGCCGTTATCGAATACACTAATCGTTTTGATGGCGGCGCCTACAAAAATGCGGCTGATCTTGAATTATCAAAAGATGAGCTCGAGCGTGCACTGGCATCGATCAGTACTGAGCAGCGTCAGGCGCTGGAAAAAGCCGCACAGCGGGTGCGAGATTATGCCGAGCACCAGAAAATGGAGTCCTGGTCATACACCGAGGCAGATGGCACGGTTTTAGGTCAGCAGGTTACTTCGTTAGATCGCGTTGGATTATATGTGCCCGGTGGCAAAGCCGCTTACCCGTCATCGGTATTAATGAACGCAATTCCTGCAAAAGTGGCAGGCGTGCCTGAGTTAATAATGGTGGTGCCAACACCCAATGGTGAAAGCAATGCATTAGTGCTGGCGGCTGCGGCGATAGCCGGAGTTGACCGGGTCTTCACCATCGGCGGTGCACAGGCTGTTGCGGCACTGGCCTATGGCACAGAAACCATTCCAGCGGTCGATAAAATTGTCGGTCCTGGCAATATTTATGTCGCCACGGCTAAACGCATGGTCTTTGGTACGGTTGGCATCGACATGATCGCAGGACCCTCGGAAATACTGGTATTGTGTGATGGCAAAACCGAGCCCGACTGGATCGCGATGGATTTATTCTCACAAGCCGAACACGATGAAGACGCACAGTCGATTTTAGTCTGCCCAGATGCGGCATACATAGAGCAGGTGGCAGCCAGTGTAGAAAAACTGATTAAAGAAATGCCACGGGCAGATATCATCAAAGCCTCGCTCGAAGCTCGTGCAGCATTTATTACGGTTGATGATTTAGATCAGGCTGCCGATATTTCAAACTATATTGCACCCGAACATTTAGAATTATCACTCGATGATGCGCAGCAGTTTGCAGAACAAAAAATCAAACATGCCGGTGCGATTTTTATGGGCCGTTACACAGCAGAAGCCTTGGGTGATTATTGCGCCGGGCCCAATCACGTATTGCCGACTTCACGTACCGCGCGTTTCTCATCGCCTTTGGGTGTGTATGATTTCCAGAAACGTTCAAGCCTGATTGGCTGTTCAGCTGATGGTGCATCGGTGCTGGGTAAAACAGCATCTGTGTTGGCGCGTGGTGAAGGTCTGGTAGCGCATGCCTGTTCGGCGGAATACCGTATCAAAAAATAGTTAATACTTGTCGTTATTCCGGACAATGGTTGTTATTGATCCGGGATTCATTCTCTAATATTTCAATCAAATTCAAAATCAGAAGCATCGGTTCACGCACCGATTAGGCGTGTTAGCTTGCTTGCTCGTACAAGAAACCTAAGCTAAAGAATACGCCGCGATTCTCAGGCCCACAAAAAAGGCATGTGCCTACCCTCATTACTCCTAATTTCCGCAGCTGTCGTAGATATTATGACTGATCAGTGTGCTCTCATTGTTTTTAATGAGAGCTTGATTAACGGGGTGGCATGCTTATGACTTTTATTTTTTATTTATAGAAAGATTATAAAGAAAGCTAGCATAATCTATAAAGCTAGGTACGCATTTAACGATATGCTAAGGTTGTCTCATTAAAACACAAATGCAACAGATGACATCTATGGCCGATATACTCCCTTTCAAAAAGAAAAAAGCATCAGAAAAACATGACAAACGAATCATGTGTCAGAGTGGGTTTCATAAATGGCAAATTGTTACCGAACAAAAATTTGATGTGAAACAGGGTAAACTGATCAGTGTTTATAAATGTAAACGTTGCGGAAAAATAAAAAACGAAGCGCGATAGCAGCATGATAAGTCATGCATCATTGCTGTTGCTTAGACCGTGCCGCTCTTTACTTGACCTGTGTTTATGCCAAGAGCTGCCGATAAATTGATCTGTTACGCTGTGCACGCTTTGAGAAACAAGACGGCGGCCAGTTCTTAGCCGCTGAGACAGCGGCATGAAAATTAATAGTTAATGCCAAAGATACGATGCCAAACCTGTCAATGAGACGGCGAAGGCGGCCCAAACACTAACTTAAGCTCGCATGCCGGAAAACAGCTACTGTTAACCCCCCCCTGGTTTTGTTGCAAACTAAGTTGCGATGATAAAAGAGAAGCTGCAATACTGAAAGTAGTTGCGCAGGTTAAAAATATTCAGGATAAATGTTTATGTTTTCAAGTGATGAGAGTAACTCTGTTCAGTTTAATTTTCAGCTCTAATAATCGAGTAACTGTGTAGAAAGTGTTGCTTGATGGGCAGGGCTAAAAGATCTAGATGACAATATGCAGGCGTCATAAGGCCGGTAAAGTGAGACTAAAGCGGCAACAGGTTCTGCCGTTCCTCATCACTAAACAGACGTGAAAGCGTCATAAAGCGTAAGCCTAGCGGGATTTCCAGTGAAAAACTGGCGCCACGACCTTGAGTAATATCTATGGTCAGGTGAGTGTTCTGCCAAAACTCAAACTGATCTGCTGCCATGTAAAATTCACAACCGTGAATACTGCCTAGCTTGACGTCTCTTGAGCCGGTCATAAACTCCCCCACAGGGAAACACATCGGTGCCGAGCCATCACAACAGCCGCCGCTTTGGTGAAACATCAGTTCACCGTGCTTGTCCCTGAGCTGGTCGATCACGGCTTTAGCTTTTTCGGTTACAGCAATTCGCTGGCTGAAGCTTTGTTTTTTCATTGCTTTTTTCCTGAAAAATGTTGCGATGAAAAATCATCGCAACAAGTCAGACTAACAAGTTAACTTTAGAAGAAACCCAGTGCATTTTTGTCGTAAGACATTAAAATGTTCTTGGTCTTGCGATAATGGTTGAGCATCATCTTATGGGTTTCACGACCAATGCCCGATTTTTTCTGGCCACCGAAGGAAGCATGTGCCGGATACAGGTGATAACAGTTAGCCCAAACACGACCGGCTTCAATGCCGCGCACAAAGGTTTGCATCTGATGAATATCCCGCGTCCAGACTCCTGCACCCAGGCCATAGAGGGTGTCATTGGCGATACTCATGGCTTCTTCTTCAGTTTTAAAGGTGGTGACGCATAATACGGGGCCGAAAATTTCTTCCTGAAATACGCGCATGCTGTTGTCACCTTTTAACAAGGTCGGCTGAATGTAATAGCCGTCGGGATAAGTCTCATTCTTATAGGCTTCGCCACCGCATAAGACTTCAGCACCTTCGTCTTTACCGATCTGGATATAGTTTAAAATCTTTTCGTATTGGTCATTTGATGCTTGCGCGCCCATCATGGTGCTGCCATCGAGGGTATCACCCATCTTTATCGCGGCAATTCTTTCCAGGCAGCGCTTCATGAATGGCTCGTAAATGCTTTCCTGGATTAATGCGCGTGATGGACAGGTGCAGACTTCACCCTGGTTGAATGCAAACAACACCAGACCTTCAATGGCTTTGTCGAAGAATGCATCATCTTCTTGCATAATGCTTTCAAAGAAAATATTAGGAGACTTGCCACCCAGCTCTAGCGTCACGGGAATGATGTTTTCTGATGCGTATTGCATGATCAAACGACCGGTTGTGGTCTCGCCGGTAAAGGCTACTTTACGAATGTCAGGGTGCGTCGCTAATGGCTTACCGGCTTCCAGACCAAAGCCATTGACGACGTTAATGACACCGGCAGGCAGGATATCTTGAATCAATTCCATTACCACCAAAATAGAGGCTGGTGTTTGTTCTGCCGGCTTAAGCACGACACAGTTACCCGCCGCCAGTGCTGGGGCCAGTTTCCATGCAGCCATTAAAATAGGAAAGTTCCAGGGGATGATCTGACCGACAACACCTAATGGTTCATGCACTTCTGATGAGACGGTGTTTGCATCCAGATCGGCAACCTCGCCGGATTCACCGCGAATAACACCGGCAAAATAACGGAAATGATCAATGGTTAACGGAATATCAGCGGCCATGGTTTCACGGATGGCTTTACCGTTATCCCAGGTCTCTGCGGTGGCAATCTTCTCAAGATTCTGCTCCATAATGTCAGCTATTTTGAGCAATAAATTACTGCGTTCAGTGACTGAAGTTTTACCCCAGCTAGCAGCAGCCTGCCAAGCCGCTGCAACGGCCAGGTCAATGTCTTTGCTGCCAGAGCGTGCAACACGATTAATCACCTGGCCGTTGACAGGTGAGGTATTTTCGAAATACTCACCATCAACAGGGGCTAGCCATTTTCCGCCGATAAAATTGTCATATTGTTCTTTGAATTCAGGTGTCATAGTCGACATCAGTCTCTCCTCAAGTATTATTATTATTTAAAGCCCATGTTCTGCTATTGCTAACTTTAGGAACGTTTAAAAGAGGATGTGCCATAAGCTGTATTAGCAGAACACGGCGCATGCCAGAACGTTTCTAAGATCCTAGAATAAACGAGTCAGCTTATGATGTTTGCATCAGAGTCCAAAATCATTGATTATAAGTCCAAATCAAGCCTCTACTTAGTGATAAGGAATGCCAAATATTAGAGAATATTAATGTTTTTTATCCGGGTACAGACAGATGAATACGCAAACCATTAAAAAGCTTCGCCGGCCACAAGTACTGGTTGAAAATAAAGTCAGCTTTGCGGGTGCTGATTCAGAAGTCAGTATTTACGACACCTATGAATCCGTGTCGCGAGTACGGCTGGATGCCGGCGAACTATTATTTTGCGGTATGGTCAGTGGCAAAAAGATTATGCATTCTGCCGATGTTGATGAAGGGCAGATTTTTTTGCCGCATGAAAGTTTTGTAATGGCTCCGGGTGGTGTTGTTGAAATTGATTTTCCTGAAGCGAGCTTAACAAATCCTACAACCTGTCTGACGGTTGAAATATCAAAAGACAAGGTCAATCAAATCAGTGAGCGTCTTAGTGATTCTTTGCCGATGTTGGCGCAGGCAAACCAGTGGCGGCTTGATACGCCGGTTTTGCATACTCATCACTCGACCGAGACTCAGCGTTTACTGGCCAGAATGGTTAAACTGTTTAGCGAAAATCATCCGGACAGGGATGTAATGATTGACCTGAATATATCTGAACTAATTATCCGAATGCTGCGCAATACAACGCGGGATTTTTTATTAACATACTGCAGTAACGATCCGGAGGCTAACAGTCTAATCGCGGCGATTGACTGGATTAACAGTACCTTATCTAAACCACTGGCTGTTGAACAATTATGCCGGCATTCCGGCATGAGTCGTAGCCGGCTCTATGTTGAATTTAAAGAAAAACTGGGTTGTTCGCCGGTAGAGTTTCAGCAGCAGCTGCGTTTAAAAAGGGCGGCAGAGCGGATCAGAAATGGCGAGGTCATTACAGCCGTAAGTTATGATCTGGGCTTTAATAATCCCAGTCATTTCTGTCGTCGTTTTAAAAGTTTTTTTGGCTGTACCGCATCCGAATATAAGTTGCGAAATTGAAAAGCCACGCCTGGTTATTTAATGGGTAGTATACCTGCAGGCTGAAAACATAATGCTACGCATGATTATGCAGTCAGCCGGCCGAGGCTCAATGCAATGTTCTTCCAATCAGGCAGAGTTATAACAAAGTTGTGATCTCAAGTGATGCTACAGTATTGGTAGTGTCAGTCATCTTCGTCAGCAAATGCTATCGCTGTTGTAAGCGAGCAGAAGCTCATGTTTTTATATAAAAACATGAGCTAACGATACAAGCCCAGCCGCAGACTCAGCATTGTCACCTTCGCTTGCCGTTTGTTGTTGCTAAGTCGATGTAAATCTAACGGTTTTCTGGATTTGGTCTATACTTCAGTCATATTTTGGAAAAGGATGCCTCTAACGTTAATATTGTGAGTAAAAATATTGAAATTCAGATACGCTATATTGATCCCGTTATTGTCTTTAATGGCTCTGCACAGCGCTTTGGCAGCAAAAAAGGTGTCACCTGAAACCGTCGCTGGCGCAGTGACGGTCAATACGCTGGAAGCCAAGAAACTGTTTGATCAGGGCGCAATTTTTCTTGATGTGCGCAGTAATAGAGACTGGGAGGCAGGCCGTATCCCAGGCTCGAAGCACCTTGAATTAAAAAAGGTTTTTAATCAGCAGTCACTATCAGCGGTTGCCTCGCCAGAACAGAAACTGTTGATCTATTGCAATAGTACCGGCTGTACCCGCAGTTCTAAAGCCTGCAAAAAGGCGGTTGAGTGGGGATATAAAAACGTTTATTACTATCGCCTGGGTTTTCCTACCTGGCAGTCAAAGGGTTATGCCGTTGAATAGATGCATTTGTGATGGTGAGTTCTTAAGTTTCCGGCTTAACAAATCTATAAAACGGATTATCCAATGAAACTATTCAAACTACTAAAGACCAGGCTCGTGTTTGTCAGCGCGCTGTCAATTATACTGATAGCGGTCACATTAGTTGCGGCCGGTTTGCTTACCCGGCAGGAAGCTGAGTCAAGATATCAGATTGAGGCATTTAATGGTAAGCGTCTGCTCTGGGACCGTATTGTCGAAGGTCAGTTAAAATCAATGCGCGCTGAGTTGTTTTCTTTTACTCGCAACACAACAGCGATGGCAGCACTGTCCGGTGGTGATGAAAAGGCGCTGAATAATCAGCTGCAGTCTACTTTTAATCGTCTGAAGGCATCGCAAATTATTGATGGCATGCAGGTGTTTTCGGCTTCTGGAGAGGTTCTGTTTAAAAGCTCAGCGGCAGGCAGTGAAGTAGTGTTTGCAGGTCTGGCTCGGTCCTCACTTGCTACCGGTAAAATCAGCAGCGGTATTGAAAAAAATAAAGCGGGTAAGCTGAATCTTGTTTTTGCCTTGCCGCTTTACAATAAACCGGGTTCAGAAATCGGGGTCGGTATTTATACTCGCAGTGTTCAGGCGTTGTTGGATGAGTTTAAGCGAAGCGAAGGTTCGGATGTCTATATTCTAAATCAGAACAGCGAATTAGTTTTTGCAACAGATAAAGAATTATTTGATCAAATCAGGCCGGTGATGCCCGATTTTGGCGAGCGCAAATACCAGCATTATAATGTTGCGAATGAGGTCTATGCCGTATTAGTGCAACCAGTGGCGGCTACAGATAATAAAACGATTGCACATTTGCTGAGTGCGAAAAAAGATACGGAAAGTTATATTAAACAAAAAAATATTGTGCTCTATTCCGGTGTCACTGCACTGCTGATTTTCATTACGATTTTACTGTTTCTTAACTGGTATATAAGGCGCTCATTAAAACCGCTTGACGATGTGCAGAATGTATTAAAGGCTGTTGCTGACGGTGACCTGACGACCGATATCAAGGTGTTGTCAGATGATGAGGTCGGGCAGATGTTATCGTCAGTCAGCATGATGGTAAATCATTTGCGTCATATGATTTCTGAAATTTCCACCTCAACCTCTACCATGTCAAACTCATCGGGAGAGATGCTAAGTATTACAGAGTCGGCCCGTCAGGGTGTTGAGAAACAAAAGATGCAGATTGAACATGTTGCCACATCCATGAACGAGATGACCGCCACTGTTCAGGAGGTCGCGCGCCATGCTCAGGAAGCCGCTGACAGAGCCACGGCTGCCGACAGAGTTGCTAATGAAGGTAACGACGTTGTTAACGACACGATTGTCTCAATCAATGCGCTTGCAAGCGAGATTGAAACCTCGGCAGAAATTATTAAAAAAGTTGAAACGGATAGCGTTCAAATCGGAACCATACTTAATGTAATCAAAAGCATAGCTGAACAAACGAATCTGCTGGCATTAAATGCGGCGATTGAAGCGGCACGCGCCGGAGAGCAGGGACGGGGCTTTGCAGTTGTTGCAGATGAAGTGCGCACGCTGGCTAGCCGGACGCAGCAATCCACTCAGGAAATCGAGGAGATGATTGAGCAATTGCAGACAGGTTCCCAAAAAGCGGTGATTGCGATGTCCAACAGTCAGTCCAAGGCTCAGTCTCTGGTTGAAAAGGCCAGTTCTGCCAGGGTTTCCCTGCAAGAAATTACCAGTAATGTCACACATATTAGCGATATGAATATGCAGATAGCCACGGCGGCTGAAGAACAAACTTCGGTTTCAGAAGAGATAAACCGCAATGTAACTGAGATTAGTCTGATTTCAGAACAGACGGCCGATGGCGCCAAACAAACAGCGGACGCGAGTAACGAGCTGTCTGCACTGGCGCAACAATTACAGGCCTTAATCAGGCAGTTTAAAGTATAAACACATCACCATCAGCAGCTTGTGAAAACCCGCTGATGGCTTGTGAATTACGACGTGACTGAAATTTTTCGCGGCTTTGCGTTTTGTTTTTTCTCTATGCTGATTTCCAGAACACCGTATTCGGCTTTGGCAGAAATTTTTTCTGCATCCGCATTATCCGGCAAGCTGAAACGGCGATAAAAAACACCGCGCTTTCGTTCAATACACGTGTAATATGCCGGGCTTTGTGTTTTGTGAGACTCGCGTTCGCCGGTGATGGTAACCACGCTGGCATCTGTCTGCACATCGATTTCATCGGGCTTGACGCCGGGAATGTCAGCCCTTATCAGATAACGATTGTCTTCTTCTTTAATATCAATCGCCGGTGTCCAGTCACAGCTCACAGTACTGCAGCTGGTTTTGTTTTTTGTTACTGGCGGCTTGTTGTGCGTATTATCTAACGCATGCTGGATCGGGTAAAAAATGCTGTGAACGTCTCTGCGTAGAATGCTCAACTTTATACTCCTTAATAATCACATTGTTTGAATAAAACAAACATAAGGTCATTGTGTGCTGTTTCAAGATTTGAGTTTTGATGTCGGCCAGACAATATTGCGAGCGTAAACCACTTTAATTGTAAAAGTGTTTTGCTATTGCAAAAATGCCATCAGCCTATGCTGATAGCATGTTTTCAGTTGCAATTGAAGCTAAGAGGCTCAGGCTGAGCCTCTTTTTAATCACTTCAATGTGTGACCGCAATTTTTCTTGGTTGAGCGCTTTCTTTTTTAGGTATTATGATTTCCAGAACGCCGTCAGTTGATCTGGCTGAAATCTTATCGGCGTTGGCATCATCTGGCATACTGAAGCGGCGATAGAAAAGACCATGACTGCGTTCTATACGTTTATAGTGTTCGCGGTCTTCTTTTATTTCCGACTCTCTTTCACCTTTTATACTGAGTACGCCGTTATCCATGTTGACTTCAATCTCATCGGCTTTGACGCCGGGTATATCGGCCTTGATTAGATACTGTTTGTCTTCTTCTTTAATGTCGACAGCAGGCGCCCAGTCGCTGCTGACAACATTACTGTTGTCGTCAGATCGTCTGGTCAGCGCTGAGGCCTGAAGCTTGTCGAATTCTTGTTGCATGTAATCAAAAATACTGAGCGGGTTTCTGTGCATGTGAGACATGATTTTTCTCCTTCAAGTTCATTAACGGTTTGACGTAATAATGATGGAGTTTTTGTCTGTTTTTTCAAGAGACGAATCAATATTTCTGTGCTAAAAAATTATGTTTTATATCCGAAGTTGAATCTTGTTTGATTATTAAAATTATATATTTCTGACTATAAATATTTTTAATTACTGAGCTGTGGTCGCTGAATAAGTTCAGCTGTGGTTGAGAAACTTTGCATCCGCCGTACACCTTTTATATTTACTTTTTGTTGCGGGCGGCTGTCGGCAATGGTGTTCAGTACATCGCGCACATCGTTGATTGTTTTGTTATCAATGTTTGTGATGATGTCTCCGATTTTAAGTCCGGCCTTGTCAGCGGGACTGTTTTTAAAGACGTCTGTAATTAATACGCCTTTGATATCTTTTAAACCGATTTTGCTGAGAATTTCCGGATTAACATCCTGACCTTCAACACCCAGCCAGCCTCTTACAACCTGGCCGTGTTGTGCCAGATCTTGCATGACCTCAATCGCAAGATTAATCGGGATAGAGAAGCTGATGCCCTGATAAGCGCCTGACTGGCTGTAGATAGCCGAATTGATAGCGACCAGTTCACCGTGTGTGTTGATCAGTGCGCCACCAGAGTTGCCGGGGTTGATGGCTGCGTCGGTCTGGATAAAGTTTTCGTAAGTATTCAGGCCGACCCGGTTTCGACCGGTGGCGCTGATGATGCCCTGA
>JAOUKT010000063.1 GCA_029882395.1 Gammaproteobacteria bacterium | reverse complement strand
GCCATGCACTCGCTGCTGCCACAAACGAAGTCGTCAGTTTGCACGTTACTGAAGATATAGACGTAGACATTAATATTTATGCCGCTGACGGCAAAAAAGTATTGCTATGGCTGGCTTGCAATGAAGGCCGTCAGGGCGCAGAAACCCATACAGCCGAGCGCCTGGCAAGCCAGGGCATTGAAGTCTGGCTGCCGGATTTTTTAACCGCGCATTTCTTGCCACAGGGCCCTTCAAGTATTTTTAAAGTGGCGGCAGAAGAAGTGGCTGCCGTTATTGATGTTATTTATAAAAAGCACGCCGAAAAGAAACTTTATTTGCTTGCCGGCGGACGCGCCAGTACAGCGCTGTTACGCGGCATTGTTGAGTGGGAAAAACAGAACCCGGATAACACCCTAGGCGGTGCATTATTGCTTTACCCGCGTTTGAATTTACTAGAACCCGTACCGGGTACTGAGCCTGTTTATATAAAAGCGGTCGGCCAGTCAAAATTACCCGTGCTGATTCTTGAGGGTGAGCACACACCAAACCGATGGGGTCTGGCGCACCTTAGCAGCCGCTTTGCATTGTCTGCTGACTCGGTTGACTATGAGTTATTACCCAGGGTAAGAGGTTATTTTTATACCCGGCCAGACAAGACAGAAGCTGAACAAGCACTCTCGAAAAAGCTACCTGATATTATCAAAACACAGTTAGATAGATTTTAGGGTTTATAAAGTGAAAATATTTATGCATATTTTATTTTCTGCTTTTATGCTTTGCAGTTTAGCGGTTTCCGCAGGCACACTAAAAGCATACAACGGCAGCCTTATTTCACCTTCATTTACACTGCAAGATATGGCAGGAAAATCACACAACCTGAAAAACTATCGGGGCCAGGTGATTCTGGTTCAGTTCTGGGCAAGCTATTGCGCACCATGCCGCACAGAAATGCCATCGATGAACAATCTTCAGAAAAAGCTAAAACAAAAACCGTTTAATATTCTGGCCATAAATATGGCTGAAGAAAAAGCAGACATTACAAGGTTTGTTGCTGATGTAAAACCAGCATTTACGATTTTGCATGATGTCGATGCCCGTGTATTACAACAGTGGAAAGTCTTCGCTGCACCAGCGAGTTTTTTGCTGGACAAGAACGGTGAGGTTAAATTTGTTTTATATGGCGCTGTCGAATGGGACTCTGCCGATATTATAAAAACGATCACGCAGTTGATGAAATAAATAAACGCAAGCGGATCACAGTCGCTCTCTGGCTGATAACAACCATTCAGGCTTTAAACAGTGCCATCAGAGCAGCGCTAATCCCACCAATACCCTCACACAGCTCAAACTACTAAGAATTTTTTTACTGCTAATATTTTTCTTCATCATATACAACTTTTATCAATCGTATATAACACAAGATTGTTTTACCGCTCTCTTACTGGGCAGTAACCAAGGTTTAATGCTCAATATCAGACTTCTTCAGCCTACCTGCCAATAAAATACTTCTATACCTAAATAAGAGCATATATTGAGCTAACTCAATACGCATTAGAAAGAAATAATATAATAATAAAGACATATTCTAAGACAAGATTGATATTTTTTTAGCTTTCATTAGAAGGAGTACTGTCATGATAAAAGCCGTAATGGGTTTCATAGTGGGTGTTGTTTTTTTTGCCATAGTAGGCTGGAATATGGCCTCTGAGCTGATGCTACGGGAGGTGGCAAGCCCTTTCGGGGTTGAAGAAACGGCAGCACGAATTCAACGAAACATTCAATCCTTATCCGCTAATGGCTGGAGCCTCTCCGGTCTGCGCAATCCCGCAAGAGCGGTCGCAAAATCAGGCACCAATGTGCCACCTACCTTGCTGATCGAAGCCTGTAGTACTAAATACTCTGGGCCGATTCTGAAACAGGGCGGCACCCGCATTTTATCAATCCTGATGCCTTGCACCATCACCGTCTATAAAAAAGATGATGGTAAAACCTATATTGGACTGATGAATTCAGCACTGATGGGCAAGATGTTTGGCGTCGGTGATGTCATGGCCAAGGTTCAAAAAGATCAGCAACAGTTTGTTACCTTTGATGCGTCAAAACCGGCGCCACCTTTAATCAAGGTTCGCCCTGGCGGCGGCGGTAAAGGCGGCAAGGCGGATGATGGATGTTAAGAATAACGCTAATAATAATCAGATTCTTCTCCATGAGGGGGCAATATGTTGACAATAAATAAGAAAACTTTATCACTGGCCAGCGCCTTTATCATGAGTCTTGCACTTAACGGTACGATACAGGCCGCTACTGCAAAGGCTGCTGATAAAGCCACTGAACCGGCAGTAGCCGCCGATGTCTTTGACGTTGCGGTTGAAGCCAGAGGCAAAAAATCCACAGCTGATCATTCCAAGTTCAAGGCATTACAGGCTAATTTCAAAGATGGCCCTGCCGTCACCAAGGCCTGTCTTAGCTGCCATACCGAGGCATCTAAACAGCTGCATAAAACAACTCACTGGAGCTGGGATTACATCAATGCCGATACTAATCAGCATCTGGGTAAGAAAAATGTCATCAATAACTTCTGCACCTCTGTGCCGTCAAATTACAAATTTTGCTCTGCCTGCCACATTGGTTATGGCTGGGAAGATGAAAAGTTTGATTTCACGGCTGAAGAAAAAGTCGATTGCCTGGTGTGCCATGACACCACCGCCAGTTATAAAAAACTGCCTGGTCTTGCCGGACACCCTAACTACAAAACCATTGAATGGCCTCCACATTCCGGCAAATTTAAAGCGCCGGTCGACCTGCAACGGGTTGCTAAAAACGTTGGCAAAACCAGCCGTGCAACCTGTGGTGCCTGTCACTTCCGTGGCGGCGGTGGTGATGCGGTAAAACATGGCGATCTGGATAGCTCATTAACCAATCCTGAGCGTTATCTGGATGTGCATATGGATGCGAAAGGACTGGATTTTTCCTGCTCTAAATGCCACACCAGCGATAACCACGAAGTCGCGGGCAGCCGTTATAGCCCGACCGCTGTTGATGAAAAAGGCACGCTGATTCGCGGCAGTAAAGAAGACCGTAATGCCGCGACCTGTGTTGCCTGTCATGGCAATGTGCCTCATACAGGTGAGTTTGAGAAAATGAATGCGCATACCGACAAGCTGGCTTGTCAGACCTGCCATATCCCGGCTTATGCTCGCGGGCCCAAACACACCAAAATGTCATGGGACTGGTCAACACTGGGTGATCTGGATGAAAAAGGCGGACGCAAACGTGTACGTGGCAGTGAAGGCGGTATTATTTACGACAGCAAAAAAGGTGATTTCACCTACGAACGTTATGTCATTCCTGAGTACCAGTGGTTCAACGGCGGGGTTGAATACACCTTACCTGATACGGTGTTCGATCCAGACGAAGTGCTGAAGATCAATTCATTTAAAGGCAGCCCGGATGATGGTAAATCACGCATCTGGCCAACCAAAGTGTTCCGCGGTAAACAGATGTATGACAAGGTTAACAACACCCTGGTGATCACCAGTCTGTCTGATGACCCCAAAACAGCACTGTGGAAAAACTACGACATCGAAAAAGCGGTAACCGCGGGTATGAAACACGCCGGCAAAGCCTTCAGTGGTGAAGTAGGCTGGATTGAAACAGAAATGAGCTGGCCCATCACTCACATGGTGGCACCAAAAGAAGACGTGGTTGAATGCCACCAGTGTCACCGTGAAAACGGTCGAATGGCAGGCATTGAAGGTATCTATATACCTGGCGCGAACAACACACCATGGATAGACAAACTCGGGTTTGCGATCGCACTGCTGACTTTAATCGGAGTCTTAGTGCACGGCCTGATCCGTTATGTAATGTTTAAAAGAGGGGGCTAAGACAATGGCTGAAAGAATTTATATATTCAAACGTTTTGAACGTTTCTGGCACTGGTCTCAGGCTCTGTTAATCATCTTTATGCTGATAACAGGCTTTGAGGTCCATGGCTCATATCAACTGCTGGGTTTTAAAACAGCAACCGAAGTTCACACTATGGCCGCATGGACGCTGGTAAGTCTGTGGGTATTTGCCATCTTCTGGCATGTCACCACCGGCGAATGGAAACAATATATTCCTACGATGGAAAAAGTGGACAAGATGCTGAAGTTCTATCTGACAGGTATCTTCACGGATGCACCGCATCCGTTTAAACAGACGACTGTGCGCAAGCACAATCCGCTGCAACGGCTGGCGTATCTGTTCGTACTGGTTTTCATTAACCCGTTGATCTGGACCACTGGCTGGTTCTACCTGTTCTACAGCTCCTGGGCTGACTGGGGATTTGGCTGGCTTAGTCTGGAATATGTTGCATTATTCCATGTCATTGCCGCCTTTATGATGCTGATTTTTTTTATCGCTCATATTTATCTGGCAACAGCCGGCCATACTGTAACATCGCACATCAAGGCGATGATTACTGGCTGGGAAGATGTTGAAGACGATGAGTCAAAAAAAAATAAGTAAGGAGCACTAAACAGATCTTATAACATTAACGAGGGTCTGAATTTTCAGACCCTCTTTAGATAAATAAAATGAAAGCCTATGAATCTGATTCACTACAGTTTGTTAATAAGCCTGCTGCTGTCTAAAGCCGTAATGGCTGTCGATATGGAATCAATACCCCATGTCAGCGAAAAAGCATCCGGCAGTTTTAAATACGATTACCTTTACGCCAATGCCCACAGAGCCTTTGCAATCGCACCGGGGGGAGCCTGGTCATGGGTGGCCGATAAGCCCACAGAAGCTGCAGCAAAAAAAGCCGCATTAACATCTTGCCAGCAATATACACAACAAAAATGCATGCTGTTTGCAGTCAACCAGCAGGTTGTTTTTAATTATACTGACTGGTACACATTGTGGGGCCCGTACAAAACAAAAAACCAGGCCCGTCAGTCTGCCAGCGGCATTTTATTGGGGCAGAAATTTCCGGACCTTGAATTCACCGACCCCGCCGGTAAAAAGAAATCCATTCACAAGTTAAGAGGCAAGCTCAGTTTTGTACATTTCTGGGGCAGCTGGTGTCCGTCATGCGGTTATGAGTTCCCTGCTATTATGGATATGTATCGCATTATAAATGATCTTATGCCTGGCCAGGTTGAGTTTGTTATTTTACAGGTACGCGAATCCTTTAAAACGTCTGAAAAATGGGCGAAAGAAAACAGCGTTGAAAGACTGCCGCTGTCTGATTCCAGCATTAAAAACGAAGATGATGACACGCTTAACATTAATGGCGGTCAGACCATTAAAGACAGGCAGATTGCCAAAGTCTTTCCGGCCAGTTATGTGCTGGATAAAAATGGCATAGTGGTGTTCTCAAATATGGGTTCGATCGATAACTGGACCGAGTATGTCAATTTTTTCAGACACACCGCGCAGCATTCAGGAAAATAAATACGCGTATATAATGACTACTGATACAAGGTCACTACTGCAATGCCCATGAAACTACTTTCTAAACTGATTAGCTTCAGCGGCCTTAAAAAAACAGGCACTGAGCCCGTCGATCAACAGCGAATCACGGATGATGAACTCAATCAAGCGATTGATCATGTGGTTGACAGTATCTATGAAAAAATTCGTTATTATCCCGCTTATAAGAAAATACTGGGCAACAGTGTTCTCACCTCTTTAATTTATATCGACAAGCTGATTGAGAGTATTCCTGGACCCTTGCAAATCAGTAATAAAACCTTCTCAACTCATGCAAAAATCAGAAGTTATTTTTCAAGCCTTTCGACGATGCATGAAATTTTTAATAACAGCAGCGAACTAAGAGATTTCGTTAAAGAGCCAATGAACAGCAATCTGGATGAGGTTTATGCATTACTCTGTATGCATGCAACAGAAAAAACAGTCTTTGGCATGACACTACAGGATGACATTATTCAGCGCGATGTCAGACAAAAAACACTGAACTTTACCGATCATAATATTCTATCTCCGGCTGCAACTGAGCATGAAGTACGCAATGGCATCAAACAGTGCATATTCGATGGCCTGATTACCTATGCGTTGCAACAAATACTTAAAGTTGAGGAGCGTAAACAGGGTCTAACAAGCCAGCGCAGCGCATTAAAAGCCAGACTAACAGCAAGACAGTCTGAAGCGGGTGGCCTGAACCAGTTACTAGCCACTGCCTCTGGGAACACAGAGCCAGACATAGAACATCTAATTCAAGAGAATGAAAATAAACTCAGCCAGTTACCCGCCAGCTGGGATACACCGAAATATTATATTGAAATGATAAAAGAGATTCTGCAACAACCCGAGCAATTTATACGTATTTCATCAAAATCTTTTAACCTGAGCAAAACAGGTGTAACAAGCACGGCGGCGTTTTCAGAACCGGCAGACACGATTGCTTTCAATGAAATAGTAATTTCCAATGTGCTGCAACGAGTCGTTGAGATTGTGCGTTACCCGCGTAATGACATTCGTGAAAAACAAAAATTTCACTCTCAATAGACACCAAAATCGCGGTTAAAATATATAGATATTTGCTTTGCTTTATTAACACATGATATTGCGCACACCCGGAACATGCGGAATGACTACGCAGCTTAACTTTCGTCACTCTGGCGCCATGTGCTAGCCGCATTATCTTTATCTGTTTTAAAACGCTTTATCTGCAGCTTCTTTCATCAAGCCTCTCATTGACACATATCAATGTATTTGCCTTAAAATTATGTATCAATAAATATGCTTATTGCGCGTTATTATAACGAGGCCTGCAGTCCCTGCTGATGCTGGCCTGACCTTGCACCTGCCAATAAAGAGGTGATTTATGATGCCGGATAATGCCATCTTCTCTCGCACGATATTTCTGTTTATCAGCCTTGTTTGCACATTAAGCATCAGCTTGATCGCCTGCGACAGCAGTAGCAGCAGTAGCTTAGGCGCTAATGATAATGACAGCAGCGGTTATAACATCACCGTCATGGTAAGTAACCTGAGCGGTTCCAATCTGGTTCTGCAAAACAATGCTGGCGATAACCTGAGCATCAACAGTAACGGTAACTTCAGCTTTCCAACACAGCTTGCCGACAACGCAGACTATAACGTCACCGTACTCAGTCAGCCGGAGGCACCTTTCCAGTATTGTTCAGTAACAAATGGCAGCGGTACAGTCAGTGGTGCGGATGTCACCGACGTCATAGTAGACTGCAGATCAAACCTCACCGCCTGCAGCAGCGGAGCTGTACAATACAACCATTTATACAGCAGCGACATTGCCGGCCTGACACAGCACATTACGGTGACTGGCACGATCCCCTTTATCTGCGACGCCAGCTACAACATCAGTGGCAGCAGCACCGCGACAATCGCTGTTTCAGGTCAGCTGACCTCGGCAGATGAAACTTGTAGCTGGACGGCTACAGCCGACATGGCTGTGACAATAGATGGCGTGCTCGCGGGCGCATTGCTGACGGTTAATTTTGATGAAACCTGGTACATCGGTTCACCTTTTGGCTCTGGATTATGCATAGACGCCAGCGACGGAAGCAGCAGCGCCTTCATCTACCCTCATATTGAGACGCAGATTGTGCACAGCATCGATTTCCCAGCGATAAATGGTTACAGCTTAGAAAGCCCGGCCATGGGCCCGGGTGCTAGCGGCTCATATATCTGGAGCATTTCGCTGATCTAGCATTGTTAACAAGCAGCACCCTGCACGCAGAGCATTGCAGCCATGCCGGACAGTATGCCGTCAGATAACAGGGCAGCAGCAAAGAGCTGATGGCTGCCCGCATTGCTCAGGACAATATTTTTTTAAAAGCCGTTTCATGATTTTCATAAATAAAGTGTTTTTGCGATTTCGCCATGCCGGCATCAGACTGCGCAGCAGTAATTACTTGCCAGTTTCTGCCTGGCAAAGACACTCAATCAGCCGTTCAACCTGTTGCCGGCAACAGCCACTACCCATCGTCGCATAGGTCTGTTGTTTAATCGCGTCAACAGTTGTCGCCCCATTGACGATAGCTTTGATTATATCCATCTTAACAACCTGATTACAGACACACAGATCACGGTTTAAATTTTTCTTTAACACAGCCGGAAGTTTTTCCAGCGCATTTTCGAGCGCATCAGTTTTCACATCTGTACCATTTCTCTTTGCAGACAAATAAACAAAAAAGCCCTGGACTATTTCGTTTAGTTTGTTGGTTGATACGCACCTTAGCAGCCAGCATTGCTTTATCCGCTATAAAGATCATGCGCGCTCAGAACACTGCTTTATAGAACGCAGGTCTTTACTGCCTGCCGATACCACTGACCACTGTTACTTCTGATAATATTTCTACCACATGAAACCCATCATCAGCTGATTCGTATTGAATTCTCTGTCTTCAATAACACTGCGAACCGAATTTAACGAAAAGATAAGTCGCGTTTTATTGCCATATAAAGCTTTGCTGTAACCAACGCCAATCAGCCTGGATGAACCAGAGCCATCTCCGACCCTGAAGATTTCATAAAACTGATACTCTGCCGCTGCACTTCCCGCATCACCACGAATAAAAAAACCATCACCTATAGTCTCGCGAAAAAAATAAATTGCGCTGAGCCCATTATAGTCAATAGTGTGACTGATAATACCAGAACCTGATACAGATCGTACGCTGTCAGATGAAATATTTTTAACCACCCCTAACAGCATTGACGTATTAAAGACAGGCCAGTAAAAACCCACATCAATTGCAACCGTGACACGTGAAACACCATAATAATCTTCTTCAGCAACGATAGCCTGCTCAACCGAGTCCGGGTTTTGTTTATCCGCCACACCGATGCTGGCATTAAAATACCAGTCTTCAGGCTCAGCCGCCAGGTTCGTTGAAAGCAGCAGTGTTAACAGTGAAACCAAGATTGTTTTTTTCATCATTAAATCCATTTAAATTAAAATAACACTTATTCACCGTCATAAAACAACAGCCATAAGCACACATTTTTCTTACAAACCAGTTCGTTTGACATTATCATTTTAAAAGCCAGAGACTGCTAACAGCATATCGATTGCCCGCTACTGTCAGCGGCAGTAATTTGTTTGAGCTTCATTACTCCTTTTCCAGCGGCAGCCAGGTTTGTGTTCGGTAGAAAAACGACACATAACCCCTGACAGATAACTTGCCATTTTCAAGCCATAACTTACACGCATAGACTGTACCACTGTCGGGATCCAGTATTGTTCCATCAGCCCATACCGTGCCTTTTTTAACCAGGCCATTGATAATAACCATTCCCAGTATTTTCTGGTTCTTATTGTCACCTTCACATTTTTCACATCGCGGATCTAAATTTTCACCCGGCCCTGGAAAAAATCTGACCACCTTTGCAAACAACTTGCCATTTAACGCATAAAGTTCAACGACTGACCTTGCTTCGCCTGTGACATCATCGATTGTCTTCCACTTGCCGAAAACTTCCGGCTCTTTTGCAACACCGGTAACAGGCAGCAAAATAGCCGTGACCAGAAAAAGCAATGTCAGTCTGCGCATAACCAGTCCTTTATCCCGATGCCAGCAACTATTTGTCTCAGACGCGCTTTTCAGATGCTGTGTCGAAGCATCACGCGCTGTTATTATGTGAATTTTTTCAGTCGTATTATTATTCTTTAAGGGCCATGGCTGCCATTTTCATCGTGCTCTCAAATGATTCTGCGCCCGCGATAAAACAGCCGTTATGGCAAAACATGGCATCATCAATACCGGTCATTTCTTTAAGCGCATCATCAGACAAGCCGGCCCATTGTTTAGGCAGCGACTTTCTGTCTTCGAACGAACCAGGTTCAATCGGTACGGTTTGAATCCGCCACTGGCCTGTCTGGGAAGGGTATACCACATAGAGTGCTTCTTCTGACAAGGCGTGTACCGTTCTTTTCCATGGCGTATATTTTTCTAAGACAATCACTCTTGCATCTTCTGCATTCTCAATTGCCGCCGCCACAATTTCTTTTGCACTGATGCCGCCGTTAGCCGATGCTATAAAACGTGTTAAAACGCGCGATGCAAAATCAACCGCTTCATCAAAACAGCTATCAAAGTGACTCTCTTCTTGCCAGGTCGGGTTAAACATTGAAATGGTCTGGCTAAGGCTAATGCCTTTAGAAACACCTTCGACGTGTCCACAATCGATGGCATCAATGGTTGATACCAGCCCGGCATCAACAGCATTGGCGACATCCTGATTACCCTGACAAATTTGCAGTCCATATTTCTGCCAGATTAATCCAAACGAGGAGTACGGAATGCCGTTCTCGCGCTCGCCAGCACCACCGCGTTGATGATGATCAAAACGGTCAGTATCCGGATCGTATTCACCGCCCACATCAATCACAATATCTGCACTGGCAATAAGCTTTAAATCACGTGTGCGAATCAGCTTAAAACCGGGAAATATGCTCTTGCATGCTGCGATACTAAAAACATCATCCGCATGGAAGTTGCCGTTATGGGTTACTATGGTTTTATCATTCATTTATTTTGTATCATGTAAGGAAAAGAGGATAGGGGGTGCCGGTTAACTTTAGTATATTTCATATAGTTATAAGCAAAACAGTATGGCCTATTCTATATGAAACAGCAGACAAAATCAGCTGGTTTTTTCCAGCCAATATATCAAGTATCAGCACATGAACAAGCCAGCCTGTGCGTTTCAAGCGCCATGCAGGCGGGCTTAAGGCACAAACAGCAAAGCCAGAGTCAGCATGCCCGCTGTTATATTCATTTTTAAACTATCAACGCCAGCTGATGCAGATCGAAAACGACACAGCAAACAGCCACTAAAATGCGCGTCATTGTTTCATCTCACTGACGTCAATCAGAACTCGTAAGCCAGTAAATAAAACACAACTATCACCACCGCTACAAACACATTCCATTTGAATTCATGTCTTTTGACTTCCTGCCAGTAGCCTTCTAGTTTGTCATCCTTTAATTCTTCATATTTTCCGGAAGAAAAATACTTTTGCATCGGCGATTTGCTGAGGTCCTTATATGCTTTAATATAATAGTAACCGCCCAGCTCAGTATATTTTTTTGTATAGTGCTTCGCGAAATATTCTTCCAGGTCTTGGCGTGCATTTTGCAATTTCATTTTTTCTACTTTACTTAATCGTTAAATTTAAAGACTGACAACCGGCTCGATTTCTCTTTTATCAACCGAGCCTTTAGTTTTTAAACTCGTTCTCTTGAATCATACGCAACACCGCTGATGATACTTGCCACTAATAATGGTATGGCGAGCAAAAAGCTGTTTAAAAAAACATCCGCGCTTGCCGGCGCAAAGCAATACGCCGCGACAACATGACCAACAACATTAAAAAGTCCGTTTGCCAGGCATATTAAAAAAACAAAAGGCCAGGCTTTGCATAAATAATACTGGGTGTTTGCTTTTACATGTTTACGCCACCATGAATGGCGCGAGTTTATTCCAAGCCCGGCTATGCCTGCGAGCAATGCAAGCGTGGGTGGCCCGATGCCACCACCCACCAGCAACAGCACAACAGACAGCATTATCTGCACTAAGCCAGCGTTGTTTTTATCCAGGTATGCTATTGCATACACAAGCATAAACAAAGAAACAAATAATGTTATTACGCCCGTATAAAACATATCAGGAATGATAGTGATGGCCGGGTCACCATCAAAATACAAGGCTATCGGCCCTTGTGTCCAGGACGATACAAATATACCTGCAGGCTCTACCGAGCCCTGTAACACCTCGCCAACCCCATGAACCATGCCACCTAAAGCAGCCAGAATTCCAAAGCTCATGGCTATCGACTTTGCTGCGCTCATATTAAAGCAATTAGAATCTTCCATAGATTTCTCCTATCCATTGCTAGAGATCATTAAAAGAAGTGCAATATTTATCAGAACCCCATAACCCCCCCCTGATTATCCTGCCTTTTACAGCCCATCGCAGGCAATAACAAATAAGACGATGGATAAAACAACAGCGCAGTTAATGCCAGCTTTACGCTAGCATATACCTTATGCCCGCAACAACAAAAACCACAGTGACAAGCGCGTAAAGTATTTCAGTTATTAGTCTGGTTATTCGTACACTAGTGAGCGTTGACAGAATCAGAAAATGATCGGCCAGGTGAAATGGGGCTGCCGCTGACAAACGCCCCCGGCTATCACTTCATTGCAATACACAGGTCAATAGTAATAGAGCATTTTACCGAAGAGCAACATTGCTAGTTTATGTATTTCGCCAATGCCAGCTCCGTAACATCTGCGCTGTTTTCTAACCGCTGCAAATTAACCATTGCAATTTTTGCATCTTTATTCGGCGTTTTTTGCGTTTTCTTAATAAAGCCGTGCAACAGCACAATATCGTTCTGCGGTGTTTTTGCAAACATAAGCCGCGCCGACTCCTTACCGCAATCTACCCGAAGCTTATAAATAGTGCCATTATAACCCCATATTTTAGGCTTCAGGATTTTCAAGCTATTGCTCATATTAACAGCATTAACCTCAACATAAGCCTGCAGCTTTTTACAGATTGCCGCTGCCAGTTTGCCAGAGACGGCATTTAAAAAAAGCTCGAACTCAGACTGGGCATTGTACACTTGCAGGATTAGTATTTTCATCAGATAAAAAAGATAAGCTAAAAGCGATTGACTCTAATATTGGATCTAATTACTTTTTGATCCGGTTAATTTAATTAACCCAGTGCAGGATAAAGAACAACCAGCCGAGGATAAAAAACAGACCGCCGAGCGGTGTAACAGGTCCAAATATTTTCTTTTTTGTTAACGCTAAGAGATAAAGCGAACCACTAAAAAAGACAATGCCAACAACGAAACATATAAACGCCCAGGTTAAAAACGTGCTTTCATCAATATTACTTGCGATCAGCGACAAACCAACTAAAGCTAATGCAAATGAATGATAAAACTGATAGTCCACACCCGTTTTAAAAGCGGCCAACATTTCTGCTGATATTTTTTTCTTTAAACCGTGAGAGGCAAAAGCCCCCAGCACGACAGATAAGCCAGCAGATATACCGCTGATAAGCATAATGAGTTTTGACATATTACAAACGTATTCCTCTAAACAAACAACCAAAAAATCTTGCTAGGCTGCATTGCTTACCCCACCTGCGGACATAATGCCCAGGCATCAGCCAGCAGCAAAACCAATCCGCTCATTAAGCTTTTTTAACGCCTGATTGGCGCAGGCCGCATCTTTTTCACCACCCGGTGCGCCACTAACACCCACAGCACCGATATTGTAACCGCCAGCCACAATCTTGATACCCCCATCCATGACAATCAAGCCATCAATATGGTTAAGCTCCTGCCGGATATCATCACGGGCTTTTTTAAACTGGCCACTATTAGTCCAGGCCATCACCGTCATATTCGCCTTCCGCTGTGCCACTTCCAGTGTAAAACGAGACGCCAGATCATCACGCAAAGCAGCACGCAGCAAACCATGACGATCAACCACCACAACACTCACATGATAACCATCTTTCCTACAGGCCGTAATGGCTTCATTGGCAATATCACGCGCTAAATCCATGCCAATATTGGTTTCATTAATTGCATCCTCGGCATAAGCAGGTATGCCAATACAGATAACAGACAAACTAATTAAAAACCTGATAATAACCTGACGTTTCATAAACCACCTCATTACTCAAAGTCACATCTAAACAATGAAAACAGAATAGAATGTACTATTTCAAAACACAAGATACAATTAGCCTCAGACAAGATATTCGTGCAGCCGTCAGTTTCATAGCTAGCTGTAGTTTGTTACTCATTCCTGGCTGCAAGCTAAAAACACTCTTATTATTTAATTACTTCCTGCAAAATAAATTTCGCATTCAACTCACCAAGAAAGGCCCTGGTTTCATACTCAAACGCAACACAATTTCCCGCTTTAGCATGAACCCGTACATCATCAACTGTCAGACAATAATAAACATTTCTTTCGCATCCATTACAATATCTAACACTTTCTTTTTCTGTAACATCCAACCTACCCCATGTTTTAGGGCACATAAACTCAAAACCAACATTACAATTTAAAATTATTTTTTCTGAAATCATCACAAAACACAAATAATTATCATTTTTCATCACCCTTTTATATGCCAGCTGGTATTCTTTTTTCAGCTAAGCCACGAGCTAAATACTCCATACAAAATTTAATGCGTTTTAAGAAACTCTTCCAGGTCTTTACGTGCATTGTGGGTAACCTGATAGGCATTTCTTCCTTCCGTTAGTATGAAGTGCTGAAGATGATAATCAGGCATATCTACTTTCCTCATTTTCGATGGCCAGAATTTTTTCGAGTAGGTTAATCGATAAAGCATTTTTTGCAGCTTACTGCTTTGCTTCGATAGAGCAGAAAGCTTCCTACCTATTCTTTTAATCTTTGTCCGCACCGCATTTGATTTACTGCGTAAACCTTCTAACGAGACCTGCAGATTATTATCAATCATACCCGGGGTTTCCATCATGATCACCAGGTACTGCTGGTCTTTTTCCAGCGCATATAAATCACGGTGCAACTTTGAAAGCTGATCAACACTGTACTCTTTACCAGAAGACACTTTGACAGTATCCAACTTTTCCAAAAAAACCTGAAAAACCGCGCCAAAGTCTTTCCATGACTGCGCATTAGCTGTCTGAATAAAAAACAACAAAATAAGTGATGTGACTAGTTTAAATTTCATTAACCACCAATTTTTTTATTCTCAGGTGCAGCATCATCTACATGCCGTATTATATAGGCCCAGGTTGACGAGGTACAATCGCCCCCCCCTTAAGCTACACGCCAGCCTACAAGCCAGTATTAGAGTTGAGATATATTAGAAACAATTACTCTATGGCCAGATTGTTGAAGGGACGTTCACTCTGACACCGATTGTTTCACTCCGCAACCTTTAATTATGCTCACCTTTGTCGCGTAGAAGGCTTCGCGGCTTCGATATCCTCATGAACCTGCTGCGTCGATCGTTCATAAACAATTTCGCGCCCCATTACATTACCAGCATAAGCCAGTTTATTAGCAGTAGGTCCTAACTCACATTTAGTACTATGAATACCCTCTCCAACCATAACCTCAATCTTATGTTCTGTTTTTCGATAGACAAGCACATCAAGTGTTTTATCACTTTCTGTAATACGTACAGTAATTATTTCATCCTTCATAACAAAACGCCTTTTAAGTTATCAAAAAATAAGACACAAACCTTACTAACACACCCAATATTACATAACATAAACATTAGTTAATTAAGGCCGAGTAATCTTCAATCTAATGTTTTGATATGTTGACTTTATTCTATGTTGTTAAGGTGTATCATGTTAATTTTTACTACTACTTTTTTTTGCAAATCAATCGTGACCAACCCAATTAATCACCTATTGATCGACATGAGCCCTTATTCTCTTAGTTGAGCAGCCGCTAGCTGCTTAGCGTTTCGTTGATGGACCCGGGCTTTATTGTACGTAGCCAATAAAAACCACCGGCAGACGTTGCGCTTAATGCGAGTATAATCACAACAATACCTGTTAAGGTTAAAGTTGAGTATTCCATCGCAGAATACATCATACTACCAACTGTAATTATTCCTACCGCAAAACAGTGAAGCCATACTTTTATATTGGTAGCCTTATTAGCAATGCTTGCCGTGATATATCCACCGACAAACATCGTAAGTATAAATACAGGAATACCAATTAAATACCTGAACAATCCCGCAATGTCATTTAAAAACGGGAAATTAGAAGCCAGCGAATTATAACCAACAGCAATAAATATATAGGTCAAACCCAGCATAAAAAAAGCAAATAAAATAAATACACTGCCCGCAACAACCGCTTTTAGACTTCTCATTGATAGCACCAAATCACCTAATAAATTGATATTAACATATCATTGAATTTGAGATTAAACATGTTCGTTGTATAAAATAAAACCCCTCCATTAGCTTTTATTAATATTGCTAATGTGGGTTCATGTTAATTTTACTATTCCTTTATTGTAAATATATCGAGCCTGACGCTACTGACTCTTACCGTTATTTTTACAGACGAACTTGACTTACTAGTTAGAAGTTTTGCATTTGATAACTTGAATCACATAATAACCGGTTGATGTAACATGCAAAATAACTAACACTTTAGCCAACCAACATGAAATCACACTACCTGCATAGGCACTACT
>JAOUKT010000062.1 GCA_029882395.1 Gammaproteobacteria bacterium | reverse complement strand
ATAGGGTCTGTGGTTGAAGTATAGATTGGAAAGTTGGTGGAGCCGTCTGTCACAGGAGAGAGGCCCGCTCTTTCAAAGAAAGGCTCATCTAGATCGGTAAAGCTTTCACCATCATCATATGTACCGTTATCATTGGCATCAACGAAGGCTTCTTCACCGGTGGTATAAACAACAATCGTGGCTCTGTAGCTGAGTGATGTCGATGTGGTTGAGCAGTCTACCTCGGTACAGTCGCGAGGCGCAAGGTCAGGATCTGATGTCGTCCAGGTCACGGTGCAGGAGCCATTTGCATTCGTCGTGCAGCTATCGGCAGAGAGAATGCCCCAGTCGGCTTCAATATGAACGAGCACGCCTTCAATAACCACATTGTCTCTGTCAGCCGCTGTCACGGTGATGTCTGAGGTTGATTCAATAAAAGAATTCGTATCAGGATCAAAAGCCGTTAATTGAGGCTCAGTAAAAAGCACAAAGAAATTTTTAGCCGAGACTATATTGGTGGCACTTGCTTGAGTCGTGTCGTCAACGGTACCAAAAGCCGGTTCGTCACCAATATCACCACAGGATACTTGCAGTAAGGCCGCGATAAGCGATGTTGTTAATAATAGCTTTCTTTTCATTCCTAACTCCTGTTTGCTACTGTTGGCAAACAAATGTTTTCATTTTGTCAGTGAGTGCGATTAATCATTAACCGCTGCAGCGGGCCGACAGCGGTTAAGGCGTTATTTACAGTTCCAGTGTGTCTTTTAATACTTTTGGTGTGACAAATATCAACAGCTCATTTTTCTCTTTTTCTTCAAGCGTGTGCCTGAATAATCCACCGATCAGAGGCAGATCGCCGAGGAAAGGCACTTTGTCTTCTTCATTTCGCACCACGGATTCATAAATACCACCCAGGACGACTGTTTCGCCGTTATTGACCAGTACCTGTGTGCTGACTTCGCGGGTATCGATACTTGGAATATTGGCAAAGATTTCACCCACTGAATCCTTGTTGATTTGCAGATCAAGGATAATGCGATCATCCGGTGTAATTTGCGGTGTGACTTTAATGGCCAGGACCGCTTTTTTAAACGATACCTGAGTTGCACCACTGGATGTGGCAGACAGGTAAGGCACTTCTACACCCTGTTCGATGAAGGCCTCTTTTCTGTCAGCGGTGATCACGCGAGGACTGGAGATGATTTCACCGGCGTTTTCTTCGTGCAGTGCCTACAGCTCCAGATCAACCAGACTGTTCTCGCCTAAAATCGCCAGTGAGAAAACACCACTTGGGTTAAGCACCGGCATGTTGACATTGAGGCGGTCAGGTACGCTGCCAATCGAGAATGGATCGTTAATCGCCTCTCCGTTAGCAAGATTAGTGAGCCCGCTGTTGACGACCGTGTCGGTGCCTGAAATGGTGCCGCTTGTTGTGGTCAGCGTATTGCCGCTGGAATCAATATTGTTCTGGCCAAAGCGGGTACCAAACTCTTCTTTGAATTTTTCGTTGGCGATAACAATGCGGGACTCAACCAGTACCTGTTTGACCGGTACATCCAGCCGGGTCAGTACGCGGCGAACTTCAGTGATAGAGCTTTCGGTGTCTTTGATCATGATCGAGTTGGTGCGTTCATCAATCAGCACGTAACCGCGTTTGGTAAGCAGGCTCTGCTCATCTTTAAACAGTTTTTCAAGTTCAGAAACTTTGGCAAAGTTAATGGTGAAAAACGCCGTTTGTAATGGCGCCAGTTCGGTCACGGCCTGCTGCGATTCGAGGTCTATTTTTTCCTGCGCGGTAATTTCTTCGCTGGGAGCGATTAACATGACCGTGCCGGTTTCGCGTTTAGCCAGACCTTTAGATTTTAAAATAATATCGAGCGCCTGGTCCCACGGTACATTTTTCAAACGCAAGGTCAGGTTGCCGGTAACGGTATCACTCACCACCACGTTAAGGTTGGTGAAATCTGCAATCAGCTGTAAAACAGCGCGGATCGGAATGTCCTGGAAATTAAGCGAAAGCCGCTCGCCGACATAACCAAACTTTTCTTTTTTCTTTTCTTCCAGCGCTTCTTTTGAAATCTGTTTAAGTTCAACCGTAACAATATTGTCTGACTGGTAAACCAGGTGCTCAAAATTGTTATTGATGGGTAAAATTTCTATCCGGGTGGCGCCATCTTGCTCAAAGCTGTCAATGGTTTTTGCCGGTGTTGCAAAATCGAGCACATCCAGGCGCTGACGTAATGCATCTGGCAACTGTGAATTGGGGAAGTTGATGACAATTTTGCCGAACTCTTCGGTCACATCCATTGGCAGGTTGGCATGGCTAAGGCTGATAACGACGCGGCCTTCACCGTGCTCGCCACGGCGGAAATCTATATTGCGAATACCGCGGCCGGTGGCTGATAAGCGCTGGGTATCTTCCGTGCTGCTGCTACCACTGCCGCTGCCATTGTCGTCGCCGGCATAGGCCATCGTGGCTTCAGTAGAACCCTGGGTATCGAGCGTGATATATACCTGGTTGCCTTCAGTCTGCACCTGATAAGGCACGATTTCAGTTAAATTTAAAATCACTCGTGTGCGGTTTTTTGCGGTAATGGCGGTCACCGACTGTGCAATGCCAACCCCGATCGGTTCAGTGCGTTTGGGTAATTTGCTGATGGTATTGGCAAAATCAAAAGCGATACGCGCCGGGTTATCGATTGTGAAGCTGAGAGGGGCTTTGACTTCACGGTCTATGCCCAGAATAATTTGTACCCGGTTGCCCGATAAGGTCGCATAGCGGACTGACTCGATAGATGCTATTGCGGCAGCTGTTGCTTGCTGGCTGGCAAACACAGCGAGAAGTAGAGCAGAGCCTAAAACGGTTTTTATGGTGGCGGATATATTTTTTTTGTTTATGAATGTGTTATTCATAATAAACTCCTGAAATTAGTCATTACCAAGGGCAAGTGATGCTTTTCGTTCGATGTAACCACCGAGCCCGTCGGCGACTATTTCTAAAAATTCAATTGAATTCTCAGTGATTAGAACTATTTGTCCTTCATTTTGCCCGGCGTAGTTACCGGGCAGAACCCTATGTACTACATTAGTAGGGTCTTTGATCAGCCCCCATTTGATGTTGTTTTGTTCCAGCAGACCGACCATGCGCAAGGTGTCGAGCGGAAAGCCTTCAAGCACTTCTTTGGGCCTGGATATATTGGGCTTGAGTGCGTTTGCACCAATTGCTTCATCAATATTTTGTGTGGCTTCTTGCTGAAACGGGTCTCTTAAATCGGACGCAGAATAAATAAAATTTTTATAAGGTTTAAACTGAGGTATCGGTTTGACAGTACCCTGGTGTTTTGATTTAACAGAACTGATGAAAGCGTTCAGATCATCGTGATCTTTTGAGCAGGCCGACAAAATTGGCAGGCTGACAGCCAGCAGAGCGATTATCTTGTTTCTGGAAGAGTGCGAAAAAATCATAATTTTCCACCCGAAGATTCTTCAAGATACTGGTAAGTGATGACGGTCAGATCCATCATCATTTTTACCGAATCCCTGTTGTTATCCTTGGTTTTTGTTTGCGGTGAAATAGTGATGTCTTGCAAGGTCACAATTCGCGGCAGCGCAGCAACGCCGCTGACAAAATTGGCAAACTGATGGTAGCGGCCACTGACTTTAAGTTTAATCGGGTATTCAGAGTAGAACTCTTTTGAGATCAGCTTGTCGGGTTTGAAGTATTCAATTTCAAGACCTGCTGCAATGCCGGTTTGTGAAATATCGGTCAATAGGGATTCAATTTCCGTTTTATCGGGCAGTTGTCTCAGTAAAGTACCAAATGATTTGCGCATATCTTCGAGCTGCTGAGTATATGCTTCGAGGTTGACGGCCGTTGCCTGTTTCTGGTCGTAGGATTTTCTCAGCGTCTGTTCTTCTTTTTTAAGGCGCTCAATCTGTGAATTTAATGTTGTAAATTTTAAAAAGTAGCCGGCAACTAATACCGCAAGAAAAATGGCGACAAGTGCCGCTACTTTGACAGGCTTGGGTGCCGAACCAATGTTTTTCAGATCATTGGCATCTAAATTGTTAATTTTGTCGATGATGTCGCCGACGTCGATATTATTCAGGTCAGAGAATTTCATGTCTAATTCTCCCCTGTTTTCTTATCGGGAGCTGATTGTTTTACTTTGATTACAAATTCAGCGTTTCTAAACGACTTGTTTTTTGTTTCGATGTATTCGAGCCGTGGGTTGGCCATCCATTCAGAAGCATCGATATTTCTCATATAAGCTGACACCCGGCCATTGGATTCGGCCAGACCTTTGATAATCAGCTCATCGCTTTTCTGCTGTAAAGAAATCAGGGTGATGCCATCGGGCACCGTGCGTACAATTTCATCAAAAATATGAACGACTTGGGGGCGCTTTTGCTGCAAGGACTGGATAATGTCCATTCTGGCCAGTAGTTTGCTCTTGGTGGTTTCAAGGTCTTTGATTTCTTTTAATTCGGTATCGAGCTTTGAAATTTCGGTTTTCAGAACATTGTTTCTGCGTTTCTGGTTTTCGAGGATGCCATTCATTTGTGTATAGATCAGGAAAAAAACGGTCGCACCAAAAAGCGCAGAAATGATCGCACTTTGAGAAAACTCTTTGGTCTGCTGTGCGCGTAATTCTTCGCGCCAGGGCAGTAGATTAATATGGGCCATCGTCAAAACTCCTTAGTGCCAGTCCACAGGCAATCATCATCGATGGGGCATCGTTATTTAACGCCGTTGGATTCACTTTTGATGCCATGCTCATATTGGAGAAAGGATTGGCGATAATGGTTTTTATACCCAGCTGTTCTTCAATGTGCTCATCAATGCCTGCAATGGACGCACAACCACCGGCCAGTACAATCAGGTCGACATTGTCATGGTGGCCCGCGGTATAGAAAAACTGCAGAAAACGACTGACCTGCTGCGCCATCGTTTCTTTAAACGGTTCAAGTACTTCAGGAATATAATTGTCCGGCAACCCGCCTTCTTTTTTAAGCCGTCCGGCTTCTTCATAAGACAGCGCGTAGCGCCTCATAATTTCTTCGGTTAACTGTTTGCCACCGAAAGCTTGTTCACGGGTATAAATCAGCGTGTTATTAATGATGACATTAAGGCTGGTCATGGTAGCGCCGATATCAATCACGGCAATGATGCTGTCACTGGTGATTTCAGGAATTTTTTCTACCACTAGCGGGGTTGATGTTTCGATGGTGTAAGCTTCGACGTCAACAATTTTAGCAATCAGATTGGCCATGTCTAAAGCGGCGGTACGAATTTCAATATTTTCACTGCGCGATGCGGCCAGCAGAATATCATTCATTTCTGGCGATTTTTCAGAAGGCCCTATGACCTGAAAATCGAGATTTATTTCGTCTAATGGATAGGGAATATACTGGTCAGCTTCCAGCTCTATCTGCTCTTCGAGTTCTTTATCCGTGAGTGCGGCGGGCATTTGAATGGACTTGGTAATAACCGCCGAGCCTGCCACCGCAACAGCGGCGTATTTGGCTTTGGTATTGGCACGTTTCATGGCTTTTTTAATGGCTTCTGCCACCGCTTCAGGGTCCTGGATGTTTTTTTCAACCACAGCATCAGCAGGCAAGGGCTCTACAGCCTGTGCCTCAATTTTGTATTGATCACCATTTTTGCTCAATTCCAGCAGTTTAATAGACGTAGAGCTGATGTCTATCCCTAGTAATGCTGTTTTTTTGCGTTTAAAAGAAAACACAAGCATCCCCTGTCCTAAGTTTATGTTATGCCAATAACATGAGAATTTGGATTAAATAGTAGCCGCAAGTTAAGAAAATTACTAGCCAATTCTTAAATTAATATCGCTTAAAGCCTGCTGAGGCACTATAATTTTCTGATATTTGGTTAATGTCAGGTTTTAAACGAGCGTTATGCGAGGCTATATTAAGTTATTCAAACTGGGTTCGGCTGTATTTTTGACAGGCTTGGTAATTGCTCTGCTGTCTGTTTTGGGTACTTATTTGTTTATTTCACCTTCTTTACCGTCAATAGAAGGATTAAGCGATGTAAAACTACAGGTTCCCTTGCGTATATACAGCCAGGATGGTGCGTTAATAGGTGAGTTTGGTGAAAAAAGGCGTTCGCCCAAAGAGCTGGCTGACATCCCGCTGCAGTTGAGGCAGGCTTTTCTTTCCGCTGAAGATGACCGTTTTTATGAGCACCCCGGCATCGACTATCAGGGTATTCTGCGGGCTGTCGGCCAACTGGTGAAAACCGGTAAAAGAGGCCAGGGAGGCAGTACAATAACCATGCAGCTGGCTCGAAATTTCTATCTGAGCCCGGAAAAAACCTATGTCAGAAAGATCAAAGAGCTGTTTTTATCGCTAAAAATAGAAAGCGAGCTTGAAAAAGACCAGATTCTTGAGCTTTATCTAAATAAAATCTATCTCGGAAACCGGGCCTATGGCGTTGCGGCGGCGGCTCAGGTTTATTACGGCAAACAGTTAGTTGACCTTGATCTTGCACAGATCGCGATGATAGCCGGTTTACCTAAAGCTCCATCCCGCTATAACCCGATCATTAATCCGGATCGCGCGGTGTTGCGGCGTAATTATGTTTTAAGGCGAATGGTTAAGCTGGGCTTTATCGATGAGGCTGATATGCGATGGGCAAGAGTTCAGCCGGTAACAGCCGGGTTGCATCAGTCACCAATCGATGTCAATGCTCCCTATATTGCTGAAATGGTCCGTGCCGAGCTGGTTAATCAATACGGCAATGACGCCTATACCAGTGGTTTGAAGGTGATCACCACGGTCGACAGTCGCTTGCAGACAGCCGCCAATAATGCACTGGTTAAGTCATTATTAGACTACGATGTCAGGCACGGTTATCGCGGGGTAGAAGGCCACTTTGATATTGTTTATCAGCCTCCGGAAACGGTTCAGCCAGTAATAGATGCGCACCAAAAAGCGACTTCTTTGGGTGGTGCTATTGTGCGCTTGCCAGAAACAGAAGGCTTTTTTGATGAGTTATTATTAGGCCCGGTTGCAGACGAGAGCATAGACATGATGCTTGGAGCGCCCGAAGTCAAAGTCTGGGAACAGGCTTATATGCAGGGACAGTCTGCCGAATGGGACAAACAGCTTAAACCTTTTATTGATGAAAACGGCCTGAAGGCGGCGTTAGTGCTTGAGGTTAATGAAAAAAGTGCAAAGGTTTACTTGCGCGGTGACCGCATCATTGCGCTGGACTGGGCGGGTATCGAATGGGCCAGACCCTATGAGAGCGTCAATAAACAAGGCGTTGCACCAACCAGGGTCAGCGATGTTTTTGTGGCCGGTGACATTATTCGTATTCGCCGAAACAAAGAAGGTCACTGGCAGCTGTCTCAGATACCGGAAGTCGAAGGCTCTTTACTGGCGATAAACCCAAATGATGGCGGCATTCGGGCGCTGATTGGCGGCTTTAACTTTACCCGCAGTAGTTTTAACCGGGTATTGCAGGCCAAGAGGCAGGCCGGTTCTTCGTTTAAACCGTTTATCTATTCAGCGGCGCTGGAAAAAAATTACACGGCCGCCTCAATCATCAATGACGCACCGGTGGTGTTTCACGATTCGGCTCTGGAAGGCATGTGGAAACCGGAAAACTACAGCGGTAAGTTTTATGGGCCGACACGGTTTCGCAAGGCCTTAATGAAATCGAGAAACCTGGTATCAATTCGTGTGTTGCGTTCAATAGGCGTGGGTTATGCCGCCCGGTATGCTGAAAAATTCGGTTTTGATCGTAAGAGCCTGCGTAAAGACCTGACACTGGCCTTGGGTAGTTGTGAACTGACACCGCTTGAACTGGGTACCGGTTTTTCTGTCATTGCCAATGGCGGTTACAAAGTCAAACCGTATTTTATAAAACGCATTCTCGATATCGATTTCCAGACGGTGTTTGAAGCGGACCCGGCCGTTGCCTGTGTAAGTTGTGCATTGTCACAGCAAACATCAGATCAGTTTATTTTTCAGCGCAGTGAAAATGCAGCAGAGCTGCCAACTGAAATTAAAATTGACGATGAACCAGATGAAATGGGGCGCTTACCCAAACAGGCTGAGCAGACGGTTGAAGGCCGCAATATATATTTAATGAATTCGATTCTCAGGGATGTGGTGCAAAAAGGAACGGCGCGACGCGCCAGAGTTCTGGGGCGTAAAGATCTGGCGGGTAAAACAGGCACAACCAATGACCAGCGTGATGCCTGGTTTAACGGCTTTATGCCAGATTTGGTAGCGACTACCTGGGTGGGCTTTGATCAGGTGAAATCACTGGGTGCGAGAGAAACGGGCTCTCGTGCAGCGCTGCCGATGTGGATTGATTTCATGAGTGAAGCGCTCAAAGGCGTGCCGGAAAAACAGCTACAAAGACCGGAAGGCTTGGTAGAAGTGAGGATTAACGCGGATACCGGAGAGCTTGCTGCGCCGGGCGATCCACGGGCTATTTTTGAAACCTACCGGACTGAAAGAGCGCCCAAAGCCGGTCAGGTAATGCCAACAGTGCCGACGGGCAATGACGAAATTCCCGAGCAGCTGTTTTAAAAAAGGGCAGTGCATACATCAGCTAAAAGAAGGGCATATTGATATGCCCTTCGAGCCATTCTTTATGACCTGTATATAATTTACTAATTGCAGTGCAGTGCCAAATCCTCCGGCTATTTTTCGGCTGCAAGTTGCAGCCGCGTATTGAGCCGGCTTAAAACACAAGCCAGACATTTGTCGTTGCGGCAATTTCGCTGACCTTTCGATTGTGTTTATTTAATCAGGCCCAGCTGGTGAGCTTTTATGGCAGCCTGAGCGCGCGATGATATATTCAGCTTTTCGTAAAGTCGTTTTATATGATCCATGATGGTATAAATACTAAGGTCTAATTCAATCGCTATCTGTTTGTTCGCTTGTCCCTGCGCGATTAACGCAAGTATCTGGCTTTGTCGGGGTGTTAGTTTTTTAATCTCGACGGCAGGCCTTAATTGTTGGATGTAATGCATCATCGAAAGTACCACAGAAGCTGATAAAGCAGGCTCACTGTTGTGTATGTGCTGCAGGCTGTTTTGAAAGTTGATGCGAGAGCCGTCGTTAATGATGTAGCCGTCTGCTCCTGACTGCAGTGCGCTGAAGATCTGCTGGTCCTGGCTGGTTTCAGACGAGACCACGCAAACGCTGGCCGGGTTGATTGTTTTTATGGCTTTCAGCAGGCTGATGCCAGCATCATCAACCAGTCTGGTTTTAATGATTGCAATGCTGAAGACGTTGCAGTCAATCAGCTGTCTGGCCTGTTCAGCAGATGATGATTTAAAAATCGTATGATGCGGGAATACTTCTTGCAGAATAGAAGCGATCCATTCCTGTGTAGTTAACTGGTCTTCAAGTAGTAAGATATTTTTGCTGTTCACTCTGCGCGCCCGTATGACAGAGTTTCTACTAAAAATAATTAAAGAGTGTACAGCAGTGACACTGAAATTATTTAGTCATAGACTCTGAAGCATTGTTGTTGATCCGGGCGTTAACGTGTTTTTCCGCTTTGATGCCCAGCACTGATCCTAATTCTTCTAATGTGTGAATTATGAATTCCTGGCCATCATCGGCTTTATGTATGCGCGCCACGACATTGTCAAGTTCGTTTGAATAGACACGTATCACATAGTTTTTCATGTTAGGGCTTCCTGCTAAATCAAATCACACAAAAAGCATATCAATGAGGTCTTGCAGTTTGCTTGCAGTTAAGCGTTTGTGTTTTTTTTGTATTTATTTCAATGATATAGAGCCGCGTAAAAAGAGGACTTAGTGCGCGAACCGGTTTGGGGTGGTTAACTCGATAGCAGTGCTGTGGTTGTGGGGCAGGGCTCAATTTGAAGATAAGACTGCAATGTTCGACGGCACTGCTCATAGGTGGTGGTGGCAAGATCACGGCGGCCTTGCTCAAGGTAGATTTGAATTAGGAGCTGGTAAAGTGTCTCTGATAGGGCTTCCACTTTAATCGCCTGGTGGCAAAGTTCAATGGCCTGCTGTGGTTGAGATACAATGAGGCTTTTTATCTGCTCTGTAATGGCATTCAAATACTGGCTGCGTAAATATTCTCGCCTTGTTAATACATCAAAGTCATCTTCAGCACTTAAGTATTCGCCTTTATAAAGTTGCAGGGCTTGTTGCATAGTGACGTCAGATTGTTCTGCATGATTTGAAAGTAATGCCGTAAAGGCCTTGTCATCAGACCAGACGTATTTAGGGTTAAGTCGAAGCTTTTCGCTTTCCCGTAACAGGGCCTCGTCAGCACCGAGTAACTGCCGTAGACGGTGTAAATGGGTATGCAGTGAACTTTGTTGTTTGTCTGCTGAGAGCTCGGGGTATAGCTCATCATACAAAGTGGTAATGCTTACCTCGCCGGCATGTTTAATAATGCTTTTAAGTAGCTGCACAGGTTTTGCATCACGGCGTGTTTCGGCAAAGATGTCACGACCATCGACCAGAACATTAAATTGACCCAGTGTGTGTATCTTAATCGGCCAGGGCCATTGTGTAAGGCTAAGCGAAGGTGCTGGCAGATAATCAATATGCTTAGCGATCCAGCTTTTCATTAAATCGGTTTCAATATTATGTCTGAATGAAAACTGCGCCACCTGGGAGATAAACGTAGGGTACCAGTTACTAAAGCGACTGAGTTTATGCTCATTAATATGTTTAATGGCTTTACTAAGAGCGGTATGTGCTTGATCAGGTTCTCCATTCTTGTCTGCTAATAAGGCTTCCAGCATCAGTGCATGAGCGAATACCCCGTGGTTAGGAAAACCATCGACTTGTTTGAGGGTCTGTCGATTGAACTCAGTGCATTTCTCATAATCGCCATCTAAAAATAACAGCTCGGCGTGCATGTCGTCTAACACAATGCGCCAGGCAAACAGGTTGCCTTCACCAATCGCCTGTTTTGAAAGCTCCAGATTTTTAAGTGCTTGCTCGTAATCGTCTTGCCACAAATAATATTGTGACTGCAGATAATAATAATTACTCAGATAGTTTCTATCTCCTCTACAAAGAGGGTAGAGTTTATCCAGGCACTCTTTTACAGAATCGAATCGGCCCATAAACAACTCAAACTTTGCTTCTGCAATCAGTAAAAATGAATCAAGTGCTACGATTTCGCTTTCCTTGGCGAATTTAATAAGAGAGAGTGTAAGCTCGTGTCCCTTTTCGATATCCATGACATGCAGCCATGAAAAAATTATACTGAAATGACTGGCAATAAAGATAAAAGGCGGCAAGTGATCCTTACTTATAAAAGGCAGGATGAAGTCGATTGTTTTGACGATTTTTTCAGAATTGGCTTCGTTGAAATAAATCAGCAACAGTGCAAGCGTGAGTTCAGCTGTTTGTGCCGGATCAGCGTTGAGTTCAATCTCCTGTTCACAGCGACTAATCCAGTAGTTCATTTGTGGTCTGTCATAATCAGTGATGAAATAGGCTGTCATTAATATACTGATCAGGTCTTTTTGAGAGAGCTTGTCAGGTATTGGGTGCTGTGCTTGCAAGGCACTGAATTTTTCAAGCAACGAAGTAAGTTGTTTAAAGCAGTGAAGCGTGTTGTTAATCTGCTTGATTGCGGATAGCAAGGCTTCATAGGCAGCGGTTATGTTGTTTTCTGCGACAAAAAGATCGGATGCTCTGACAAAATGTTCAATCGCAGATTCCGGGTTGCCCATTGAAAAAAGCGTGGCATTGATAAAACAGAGTTGGGCATTGGTGTTCTTAGTGTGGTCCGGTATTTTAGCTAAAGCCTGACTAAGTTGTGCAAACTGTCCGCTAGCGATTATCGCACTCGATTGTTGGCAAATAAGAGCGATGGCTTTATCGTCATGACCGGCATTATAGTAAAGTGAAATGGCGCTGAAATAATTTTCATCTTGCTCAAGCAATTCGGCTGTCTGTAATAAAATATTGTTTACTTCGTTTCCAGGGAACTGTTTAACAAATTCTTGTTGTAAAAATTCCTGAAACAGCGGGTGGAAAATAAACTGATCACCCTCGTAGGGTGTTATAAACTGGTTCTTAGAGCTCATCTCGTTTATCAGTGTCATCACTTCGCTGTCATTGCCCAGTGTTAATGCTGATGATTGTGATATATAAGGAAGATACGAAAGTTTTAACAGGCAATGTTGATGCTCGACAGACTGTTTATTGAGGATTTCCTCAGCAAAATACGCAAAGCTGGATGCCGAAAGCGCCTTATCCTGATCGACTGAATAATCGCGTTGTAATTGACCTAGTAGTAAACCAGCTATCCAGCCATTAGCGCGTTTATGAAGCTGCAGTAGTGTTTTTTTGTCAACAGTATCTTGTCCTAGCAAGCTAGCCAGACTACACCATTCATCCTCATCAAAACGCAATGATTTTTCATTGATGTGACTCATTTTCTGACTTGCCTGCAGGCCGATTAAAGAGTTTGGCGGTTCTTGCCGGCTAATGATTATAATGCTCTGGCCGCTGTGTAAGCATTCAATCATGACGGGGAGAAGCGTGTAAAAAATACTGTCGTCATCAAGTAAGTGCAGGTTGTCAAAAACAATAACGCCATCTGACTTTAGAATAGTGGCCAGTGAATCTGTAAACTGGCGGGTAAAGTTAGTCAGCCCCGGCATGTGTTCTGCAGACAGTGAAGGTAATGTCTTTTTGCTTTTAGGTGAGAGTTTTTTAGCTGCCATTTTAAGATAATGAAAAATGGTAGCTGGATCGGAATCGCCGTCGTCAATTTGATACCAGATGTTGCGCTTATTGTATTGTTTAAGATAACTATTAATTAATGTTGTCTTGCCTGAGCCACCGGCTGCCGATATCCAGATTAATGGTGAGAAAGATTGCTGTTGCTTAAGCTCAGATAGCAGATTCTCACGTAAGAGAACCTGACGAGTTTGTGGTTGAGTAATTTTTGAAGGGTACGGCTGGGCTGGCATAAAGAGGCTCTATTTTATCAACAGTTATCGTGGCTATTTTTGAATAAATCAAGTCTAATATTCTAGCAGGTGTTACGTTGTGGTTCAGTGTTAATTAATCATTCCTGGGTCGCTGATCTAGCAGGCCTAGCTCCTGTGCTTTGATAGCTGCTTCAGCGCGTGATGAAATATTGAGTTTTAAATACAGGCGTTTTATATGATCCATGATAGTGTAGACGCTCAAACCCAGCTCAGCTGCGATTTCTTTATTTTGCATGCCCTGTGAAATCAGCATTAAGATGTGGCTCTGCTTTTTTGTTAAGCTGTGCTCGGTACGTGCAGCGGGTAACTTTTGAAAATACGATACCATCATGCGTGCAACCTGGGCAGAAAGCGGCGGCTCTCCATTGTTAATGGCGAGCAGGGTAGAGGCATATTTTTCGCGGGATTCGCTCTTGATAATATAGCCATCGGCGCCGCCCTGCAGCGCAGTAAATATATTGTCGTGATCATTAAATATGGTCGACATGACGCAAAGCGTATCGGCTGAGGATTGTTTAATGGCGCGTAAAATATCCAGTCCAGAGCCGTCTGGCAGGTTGATATCGAGTATCGCAATCGTAAAATTGTAAGCCTGAATTAATTTCTTTGCCTGTTGGCATGAGTCAGCCGTGATAATTTCATCAGCTGGAAAAAGCTCTTTAACGATATCAATAATCCATGCCTGTATATCCGGCTGGTCTTCAAGTAATAGTATCTGATGAGTAGGCACGATTTTATTCCGCTTTGCTTAAAAAGGATAATTTGAAACAGATATTGTCGGTATTGTTTGAAAAATGACTGTACCAGCTAATGCTGCCATTAAGTGCTTTGCTCCTGCGGCTTAAATTATTCAGACCCACACCATTTTTCCATGCGGATATGTCACTGCTTGAATGGTCGGTGCAGAATTTTATATTGGCGATGCTTTTATGCAGGTAGCTGGATATGGTAATGTTTTTAGCAGAGCCGTGACGCAATTCATTCGACATTAACTCGTTTAGTACCCGTTTAATATGTAACACGGCATCGGGCTTAAGCGGTACCGCTGTGATGCTTTTTTCCAGATTCCAATTAATCGTTTTGCCTTTTTCACTGGCGCGTTCGGAGAGGCCGGCTCTTTCGTTGGCAAGCAGATCAGAGAGCGGCATGGAATGCTCGTGTTGTATAGAATAAACGATGTCGCGTAATGTGTTCATGCTGTCCCGGGCAAGCTCAATCATTGGCGGGTGTTTGAGGTTATGAATCAGCGTCATTAACTTGGGCCCAAGTTCATCGTGCAAATCGCCCATTATGCGGTCTCTTTCTTCGCTGGCGCCTTGCTGTCTGCTGACGATGGTTGCATGATAGTTTTCAATTAATGATCTGATTGCTATAGCTGTAGCGATGTCATCACCGTTGAACAGGCGTTCACCGTTCCCGGCAAGGTTAAGTACCAGTGTCCTGTCATCAGCAATGGCTGGCAGCTCTAATGATAGCCCGGAGTTTTTTATTTCAGCTTGTAGGCTTATGTGTTCGCTAAGCTGGGTGTCTTTTGCACTGAAAATATCTTTTAAAATGTTTAACAGTGAACTATCGATCTCCGATTGGCTTTTAACCGAGGTAATAGCCGTTAATATTTGAGGCAGATAATTCGAAATGCCTGTGTCTGTTTTAATTGAAAAATAGGCCAGTATTTTCTGTCTTAGCGGGAAATAAATCCAGCCAATGATAAACAATGAAGCAATAGTTGCTGTTTGAGTTTCAAGTTTTAACAGGCTCACAAAAGCAAGGTCTAAACCTACCACGAAGAGACCGGCAAAAAACCAGCTCCAGATACTGAACCACCAGCGGTCAATGTTAAATATCTTATAGCGATAAATGCCAATAGCTATGCCGATAAATATAATATATGAAAAAAATAAAACCGGCGTGATGCCAACCAGGGGTTGCTGATCAAGGGATTGAGGAAATATATTCAACGCAATATTTAATCCGGCACCCAGTAACATGGCTAAAAAAAGCCACCTGAATTGAGCCATCTCTATGGCCATGCCGCGCGCTTTTTTCCATTGTAAAGCGGCAAACAAAAGAGATATGAGAAACAGCAGATTAAACTGCATCAGGTAACTGTAATCAGGCATATTAAATGACTGCGAAATCAGATTCAGCCAGTATAAAGTCGGCAGTGCAAATATCAGGAAAATTATTTTTTTACTGACAAGCCGGTTGGGGTAGTAAAGTAATAATCCAGCAAGAAAATAGGCGAAATAAAGAGCGCTGAGCCGCTGCATCGGGTGGCTAATCGTAAACACATCAGGGTTTATTACCAGCTCTCGAAAGAAGGTGGTCTGGCCGATGATAATCAGTGAACAAAAAGAAAGGGCTGACAGGGTTAATACCTGGATGCTGATCATGTTTTTCTTTAAGATCGCGATCATAACGTGAAAAACAACAGCAAGAGCGGCAAAAACAATAATCACTAAGTGATCAAATGCCAGGCTGGAAGTGGCCCTGGCTGGAGCGGGTTCAATCGGGTAAGTATTGTTGTTTTTGTCTTTGAGCCAGACTGTTTTGGCGGATAAAACCTCATAGAGTTTTTTGTTTTTTTCAACAAAGCGATTATAAGTCGAGTGGTTTTTAGTGTCAGATGGTTCGGCTTTAAGCAGTGAGTTGTCTAAGGTAACGGCATCACTCGAGTTAGCAATTTCGACAATCGTGATGCCGGCTTTTAGTATGTTGTAGGAAGGGCCGGAATCGTCTACATATTTTATTAATAAACCGCTATTGTCTGCTGTTGCAGCGAGGCTGACACCAAGCCACGGTGTCGCAAGCGTCAGCCACAGAAAATACGTGGTGACTGAAAAGCTGAAGACCGCAGTAGCGATAATGGTTTTCTTTGGGGTCATAAAAAATTGTACTTTAGCCTGTATTTTTTAAAAATATTCGTGTTCTTTTATAAACCTGGCTACATCAGTAATGTTTTTTCATTATCAAAAAAGATAGTAGCTGAAAAATAATAGTTTTTGATTTGCTACTGCCTGCAGTAGGGTAATTAAATAGAATAAGAGGTGGCCCTGCTGTCGTTACATAATCGGCTCATCACATTTTAAAATCGCTCTAAGCGATAACTGTGTCACATGTTTTTAATCAAGGCGTATGCCAGTGGTTTAAATACACTGTCTTAGCATAGGTTTTTATTTTCAATATTTACAATGACTTAGCAATAAAGTGATTGTATTTGTAGCGCCCAAAAACCTATAAACCACTGCAATGAGGTGATTACCTTACAACATTAGCATTGTTACAATTCTGTGACAA
>JAOUKT010000111.1 GCA_029882395.1 Gammaproteobacteria bacterium | reverse complement strand
AATCATCTTTATGCTTTTTGCCAGCGCCATCAGGATTCTGCGTGAATATGAACGCGGTGTTATTTTTCTGCTCGGTCGTTTCTGGAAAGTAAAAGGCCCCGGTTTTATTCTGGTGATTCCTTTTATCCAGCAAATGGTAAGGGTTGATCTGCGCACTATAGTTATGGATGTTCCAAGCCAGGATGTAATTTCGCGCGATAACGTTTCAGTCAATGTAAACGCGGTGGTTTATTTTCGTGTTATCGACCCGGAAAAAGCCATTATTCAGGTGGAAAATTTTTATGAGGCCACCAGCCAGCTTGCGCAAACCACACTGAGATCTGTACTGGGCCAGCATGAACTCGATGAAATGCTGGCAGAACGTGAACGCCTGAACGCCGATATCCAGAATGTGCTGGATAAACAAACCGATGCCTGGGGCATTAAAGTCAGCAATGTGGAAATCAAACATATTGACCTTAATGAAAACATGATCCGCGCCATTGCAAAGCAGGCAGAAGCCGAGCGCACACGGCGCGCCAAGGTCATTCATGCCGAAGGCGAGATGCAGGCAGCTGTCAAATTATTAGAGGCCGCGAAAATACTTTCTGCCCAGTCCGAAGCCTTGCAACTGCGTTATTTACAGACGTTAACTGAAATTGCCGGTGAACGCAGCAATACCATTGTGTTCCCATTGCCAATGGACTTGATTGAGCACCTGGTGAAAACACCAAAAAGTCAGTGAGATGCAGATACATTTATAATGCAGACGTTAAGGCTAAAGCTGCGATCGATGGATCGCGCTGATGTTTGCCTGCAAATTGTGGTTAAATTTGATTGCAGCTGAAGCAGTCATTTTTTATTTGTTTTTTTGCTTTCCGCGTTTTTAAAAAACTTACAAAATACTTCTTCATTCATTATTTTGTAAGTTTATTCCACAGTCTTTATCTTTAATACTTTTGCAACAGCTTGAAATCAGCCGGCCCTTGTTTAGACAGAAGCTAAACTTTATTTATACGTTATACGTTTTTTTGATTTAGCGTAATGCAATCAATAAGCTCTTGATTTATTAATACGGGCTGCATTTATTTAAAAGGTGATTAGACAATGACAAAGCCTCAGACCAAAAACAGCATGAAGGCTTTAGTTAAAAAGCACGCGAAAGAAGGTTTATGGCTCGAAGATGTGCCTTTGCCAGCGGTTGGCAATAATGACGTACTGATTAAAATTCAAAAAACAGCCATTTGCGGCACGGATGTGCATATCTATAACTGGGACCAGTGGGCACAGAAAACCATCCCTGTACCGATGACTGTGGGCCACGAGTTCGCCGGTGTTATTGCAGAGCTGGGCTCCAATGTAACCGAACTGAAGATTGGCGATGTGGTCTCTGGCGAAGGCCATATCGTCTGCGAGCGTTGCCGCAATTGTCTGGCCGGCAGGCGTCATCTGTGTCCGAACACGATTGGTGTCGGCGTCAACCGTGACGGCTGTTTTGCTGAGTATTTATCCCTTCCGGCTAAAAATGTTTTCAGGCCGAATATTGACATTCCGCTGGATCAACTTGCCTGTTTTGATCCTTATGGCAACGCGGTACACACCGCGCTGTCATTTAATATGGTTGGTGAAGATGTGCTGATCACTGGTGCCGGCCCAATCGGCATAATGGCCGCTATGGTGGCAGCCCATTGCGGCGCACGCAATATTGTGATTACTGACATTAATGACTACCGCCTTGATTTAGTCAAACAAATCGTACCCAGGGCGATAGCTATCAATGTCACTAAAGACGGCATTAGTGAAGCCTTTATGCAGAGCCTGGGCATTCTTGAAGGCTTTGATGTCTGCCTTGAGATGTCCGGCTCGCCGGCAGCCTTCAAAGAAGCGCTCAGTAAAATGATTAATGGTGGCAGCATTGCTATGCTTGGCATCATGCCCGACGGCACCGGCATAGACTGGACCGACGTTGTATTCAAAGGTCTGTTTATTAAGGGCATTTATGGTCGTGAGATATTTGAGACATGGTACAAAGGCGTGATGATGGTGCAAAGCGGATTGCCGCTGGCTAAAATTATCACCCATCGTTTCCACTATACCGACTTTCAGAAAGGTTTTGATGTGATGCGCTCTGGCCAGTCTGGTAAAGTTATTCTGAGCTGGGATTAACACAAAACAAACAGAGAGCTTATTATGAGTTTTATTAGCGCAAAAACCAGCCTGGCTGAAGAGTTACAAAATATTAAAGACGCGGGCTTATGGAAAACCGAACGCATTATTGACTCACAGCAACAAAATGATATTACGCTTGCTGACGGCCGTGAAGTCATTAATATGTGCGCCAATAACTACCTGGGTCTGGCAAACCATGCTGATGTCATCGCCGCTGCAAAAAACAGTTATGATCGCTGGGGCTTTGGTCTGGCTTCGGTGCGCTTTATTTGTGGCACGCAGTCAATCCATAAAACGCTTGAAGATATGCTCAGCCGCTTTCTTGGCATGCAGGATACTATTCTTTATGCCGCCTGTTTTGATGCCAATACCGGCTTATTTGAAACGCTTTTAAATGCTGACGATGCCGTCATCTCCGATGAGTTAAATCACGCTTCAATTATAGATGGCGTGCGGTTATGTAAAGCCGCTCGTTATCGTTATAAACATAACGACATGGCCGAGCTTGAAAACAAGCTCAAACAAGCCAGGCAGGCAGGCGCTCGGCGTATTCTGATCACAACCGATGGTGTATTTTCAATGGATGGCTCTATCGCACAGCTGGACAAAATCTGTGACCTGGCTGACAAATACGATGCCATGGTGCACCATGATGACTGCCATGCGGTCGGTTTTATGGGTAAAACAGGCAGGGGCATTCACGAGTACCATAATGTCATGGACCGTGTTGATATCATTACCGGCACTTTCGGTAAAGCATTAGGCGGTGGTTCTGGTGGTTATACCTCCGGGCGCCAGGAGATTGTAGATATGCTACGCCAGCGTTCACGCCCCTATCTTTTTTCTAACACCGTGGCGCCGGCAATATGCGCCGCATCGATTAAAGTGCTGGAAATGCTCTCAGAATCAACGGCATTGCGTGATCGCCTGGCGAAGAATACCCGCTATTTTCGCCAGGGTATGCGAGACGCAGGTTTTGCCATTGCAGAAGGTGAACACCCTATCGTGCCGGTAATGCTGGGTGATGCCGCACTGGCACAAAAGATGTCAGAGAAATTATTAGAGCGCGGCATTTATGCCATCGGCTTCTTTTTTCCTGTGGTACCAAAAGGTAAAGCAAGAATCCGCACGCAGATATCAGCCGCACACACAAAAGATGACCTCGACAAGGCCATCGCCGCCTTTGCAAGCACCTATAATGAATTAACAGGCTAAATACCGCGGATGATAGCCGCGTCTAAGGCTTACACGCTTGTCGCTTGAGGCGGCTAAAATAGACAAATCATGCCTGCTTTGATGCTTTATAATGCAGCGATACACCTTATCATTCTTGAGAACCTGATGAAAAAAACGTTTAAATTAACCCATGAAAAGCTCAATCTCGACAGGCTGGTTGATGCCACCAGACATGAAATTCGCAAGTATATAAAAAGAGAACGCAACAGAGTGCTGCCAAAGGGCGCTGATTTCTGGGACTTTGACTGCCGCTTTGGAGCTGATGAAGCCAATAGCGAAGTGATACATCTTTCTGCTATTGATAGCTCGATTAACCAGGCCCTTTCAGAACAACTCTCTTCATTCTATCTTGAAATTATTGCAAAACCCGGCTATCGCAAAGCCAAACCAGACGCTGCAGAATGATCTAACCGGTCATAACCCTGCTGGCAGTGACATGAACTGCCAGCAGGTAGGATACAGCGGTAGGCTGACTGCTCTGCAAACATCACCATTCAGATAAACCTTGCCGTGCAAGTAGCTACCGCGCCTCTACCGAGCCAAACAGCACGCTCGTCACACTATGCCTTTTTTTATTGTTTTACAAAATCTAAATACCTATTGTTTTGTAAAGTGCCGGCTGACACCATCCTGCTGTCTTAGTAACACCATCGATGTGGTTGTCAGTTCTGCCACGTCTTCATTATATGTTTCGCCTACAGCGTCCCTGTATTCAACAAGCGTATGCCCTGAGGCTGCATTCGGAAGTGACCAGGAGAAAGCCGTGGCTCTTGCAAATACTCCGCTATTATAATTTCCGAGCCAGCCTGTACCAGCGGCAAGATACTCTTTTCCTCTTTCGGTAAAACCTGAATCTGTGCGTCTCCAAATG
>JAOUKT010000061.1 GCA_029882395.1 Gammaproteobacteria bacterium | reverse complement strand
AGGCACGGCTAACGCCCAGGCCAGCCTTGGCATCAGCTGGGTAATAGAGGGCGATATCCGTCAGGCTTATATTGATGTGTCGAAAGCCGACAGCTTGTCTCTTATCACACAACAAAACATCCGGCGGCTGGATGCAGCTGCCGATACGGCCCATTTATACCTGCGTTGCATGGCGCATCAGGCGCGCAGCATCAATACGGCAAAAACCGTAGCCCTTGCCAGCGATTCACTGCTGGCGGTTGAGAAACGGGTATCCGCCGGTAAAGCACCCGCGGCTGAGCTGGCACGGGCTAAAGCCGAGCTCTCACGCCGGCAGCTGCAGCAGGAAGATGTGCAGCATGAGTTAAGTTCGGCGATTCGTTTATTAGCGGCGCAATGGGGGCAAAGCAATCCGCAATTTAGTCGTGTTGAAGGTGATATTTTTAGCCTGCCGGCCACGGTATCTTTAGAGCAGCTCAAAGCCAGGATTGAACAAAGCCCGGCCTTTTTGCGTCTGCTTTCTGAGCAACGCTTAACACAGGCGCAATTAACACTGGCGAAATCCAAAGCCGCTTCGCCCTGGCGGCTCAACCTTGGTGTTCGTCATATTGAAGCCAGCGGCGATCAGGCATTGCTGGCCGCGATCAGTATGCCTTTTGGCGAGCGCAGCCGTAACACCGGCGGCATTATAGAAGCACAGCAAAACGTGGCTCACATTCAGAGCAAAGCGCAGGCCTTAAGGCTGCGTTTTGAAACACTGCTTTATGTCTTGTCTCAGGAGCTGGAGCATAGCCTGCACCGTTTTACTACTTACCGTGACGATATTATTCCGCAGCTGGAAAAAGCCTTAAAACAAACCCGCCGCGCTTACACGCTGGGCCGCTACAGTTATCTTGAGTGGAATAGTGTGCAGTCTGAACTGCTGGCTGCGCGTAGCGCATTGCTTGAGGCCGGTATTGACGCGCATTTTAAAACCATTGAAATTGAACGTTTAAGCGGTGTGCAAGCGGCGCAAACGGCTGACAAATAATGAGAAGAAGCATGAAACTAATTAACCAATCTACAACAATGGCATTGCTCGCAATCTTTTTTCTGGGTGCTTTGTTAACGGGCTGCGACAGCAGTCAGCCGCATTCTGACGAGGCTGAGATAGTCAAAGGCCCTCATGGCGGTCGCCTGTTACAGCGCGATGATTTTACGCTTGAACTTGCCATTTTTGAAACCGGTGTGCCGCCGGAATTCAGGGCATGGGCCAGCTATAACATGTCACCAGTCAAACCGGAAGAGGTCGCGCTGACGATCCGCCTGACTCGCCTTGGCGGCAAGCTCGATACAATAAACTTCACACCCAAAGCGGATGCGCTGCGCGGTGATATGGTTATTTATGAGCCGCATTCATTTGTCGTGACTATCGATGCGGTTTATAAAGAAAAAAAATACAGCTGGCAATATGACAATTTTGAGGGCCGCACAAAAATTGAAGCCGCGGTTGCCGAGGCACTGGCAATAGAGACTGATGTCGCCACGGCGGTTGTATTGCAACAAACAATCGAGGTGTATGGCCGGGTTAAAACCAACACCGAGCGCATGAGCCACCTTGGCGCGCGCTTTGCCGGCGTTGTCAAATCAACCGGGGTATCGGTTGGCGACACGGTGACAAAAGGCCAGCTGCTGGCAACGGTAGAAAGCAATGAAAGCCTTAATCTGTATTCTGTCAGGGCACCGATCAGCGGCGTGGTCACTCAGCGCCATGCCAACCCGGGTGAGCAAACCGGGCAACAGGCGTTATTTACGATTACCGATACGTCGCAGGTCTGGGTTGATTTGTCGATCTTTCCGTCGGACCTGGGCCGAGTCAAAACCGGGGCAGAGGTAACGCTTGCATTTGCCAATAATGCTCAGTCTGTGAAGGGCAAAATATCTTTTATCAATGTGCTGGCAGAAGCCAATCAGTCGGTAACGGCGCGCGTGGTGATTGACAATAAACAAGCGAAATTTTTGCCGGGCAGTTTTGTAACAGCAAAAATAAAAGTCGGTGAACACGCGGTGCCTCTGGCCGTAAAACGTTCGGGCTTGCAGGCATTCAGGGATTTTACCGTGGTCTATGCACAAATTGGTGACGAGTATGAGGTGCGCATGCTGGAGCTGGGGCGCGAGGATGACAGCTTTATTGAAGTGCTGTCTGGCCTCGACGCGGGTACGCGTTATGTCACTGAAAACAGTTATGTCATTAAAGCCGATATCGAAAAATCTGGCGCATCACACGACCATTAAGGACCCATCATGCTTGAATCTATCATACGTTTTTCGCTGGCACGACGTACTCTGGTGCTGGCACTGGTACTGCTTGTTATGGCTCTGGGTGGCTGGAAATTTACTCAGCTGTCGATCGATGCGGTACCGGATATTACCAATATACAGGTTGTTATTAATACCGCTGCTCCGGGTTACACACCACTGGAATCTGAGCAGCGCGTAAGCTTTGCAATTGAGACGGCGATGGCGGGTTTGCCCGGGCTGTCATACACCCGTTCATTATCACGTTACGGCCTTTCTCAGGTAACGGTGGTTTTTGAGGAAGGCACCGATATCTATTTCGCCCGCCAGCTGGTGAGTGAGCGGCTGGCTAATGCAAAGGCAAGTTTGCCGGCTAATCTGGAGCCTGGTCTTGGGCCGATCTCTACCGGCCTGGGTGAAATATTTATGTTCACTGTGGATGCCGAAGCCGGCGCCACCAATGCTGATGGCAGTCTGGTCACGTCTATGGACTTGCGCTCTGTGCATGACTGGATTATTCGCCCGCAATTAATGCGTGTGCCGGGTGTGGTTGAAGTCAACCCGATTGGTGGTTACAAAAAACAGATTCTGGTGGCGCCTGAGCCGGCCAAATTACTGGCGCATGGCATCGGTTATGCCGATGTGGTGACCGCGCTGGAAAACAATAATAACAACCGTGGCGTCGGCTTTATTGAGCATAACGGCGCGCAGTGGTTAATGCGGGTACCGGGCCAGGCCGATAATATAAAAGACCTTGAGGCCATTGTTATCAAGCAACAACAAGGGCTTCCGCTGCGCATAAAAGATGTCGCCAGTGTCAGCTTTGGCAAGGAGCTGCGCTCCGGTGCGGCGACTCAAAATGGCCGTGAAGTGGTGCTCGGCACGGTCTTCATGTTAACCGGTGAAAACAGCCGGCAAGTGGCCAGTGATGTCGCACTTAAGATGCAGCAAATCAAGAGCAGCTTGCCCGAGGGTATTACGGCCAATGCGGTTTACAACCGTTCTACTCTGGTTGATCAGACATTAGTCACGGTGCAGAAAAATTTACTCGAAGGCGCATTGCTGGTGATCGTGGTGCTGTTTCTTTTTCTCGGCAATATTCGCGCGGCTTTATTAACCGCAGCGGTTATTCCGATTGCTATGTTAATGACGATTACCGGCATGGTTCAGAATAAGGTCAGTGCCAACTTAATGAGTCTGGGCGCGCTGGATTTTGGTCTTATCATTGACGGCGCTGTTATCATTGTTGAAAACTGTTTGCGTCGCCTGAGTCACTCCGGCGCTGAACAAAGCCTGGGTTTGAAGGAGCGTTTAGAAATTGTTTTTGATGCGACCCGGGAAGTTATCCGGCCGGCACTGTTTGGTGTGTTTATTATAACCGCGGTTTACATTCCTATTTTTGCGCTCAGTGGTGTTGAAGGCAAAATGTTTCACCCGATGGCGAGCACGGTGATCATTGCTCTGGTCAGCGCAATGATTTTATCAATTACCTTTGTGCCGGCTGGTGTTGCGTTATTGTTCCGTAAACCAATTGTAGAAAAAGAAAATAAAATTATTAACACGGCACGTGACTGGTATCAGCCGCTATTAATATTATCTTTAAAACACCGCTGGAGAGTGGTTTTCAGCGCATTAGTTTTGGTGGTGATTTCTGCGACACTGGTGACTAAGCTGGGTTCTGAGTTTATGCCAAACCTGGATGAAGGCGACATTGCCATGCATGCGCTGCGCATACCGGGCACCTCTCTCAGCCAGGCCATTGATTTGCAGCAGGGTTTGGAAACGGAGATTAAAAAACTGGCAGAAGTTAAAACCGTGTTTTCTAAAATCGGTACACCGGAAGTTGCCACCGACCCGATGCCGCCGAGCGTGGCAGATAATTTTATTATACTCAAACCGCGAGACCAATGGCCTGATCCGGATAAAACAAAAGCACAGCTGGTTTCCGAACTTGAAGCGCTGGTGACGCCATTACCGGGCAATCGTTATGAGTTTTTACAGCCGATACAAATGCGCTTTAACGAGCTGCTTGCCGGCGTTCGTGCGGAACTGGCGGTTAAAGTTTTTGGTGATGACTTTGATCAGCTGATAAAAACCGGTGAGGAAATAGAAAAGGCGGTTAAAAAAGTAAGCGGCGCCGCCGATGTCTCAATCGAGCAGGCTACGGGCTTGCCGGTATTGACCATAATGCCCAGGCGTGAGGTCATGGCGCGTTATGGTCTGAGTATTGATGCACTGCAAACGGTTTTGTCGACAGCCTTGGGTGGCAGTATTGCCAGCCAGTTTTATGAGGGCGATCGTCGCGCTGATATTGTGGTGCGTTTAAAAGAAGATTTACGTGCCGATACAAAGGCCCTGGCCAGCCTTCCCGTGATGCTGGCAAATGGTGATTATGTGCCTCTAAAGGAAGTCGCTGAACTTGAGCTGAAAAATGGTTATAACCAGATTTATCGTGAAAACGGTAAACGACGCATTGTGGTCACCGCGAATGTGCGTGCCCGGGATCTGGGCTCTTTTGTCAGTGCGGTGCAGCAATCGGTGAAAGACAATGTCGAGGTGCCGGCCGGTTACTGGGTTGAATACGCCGGCACTTATGAAAAGTTACAATCCGCATCGAAGCGACTCTCAATCGTGGTGCCGTTAACCTTAGCGCTGGTCATCGGCTTGCTGATCATGGCACTGGGTTCGGTTAAAGATGCGGCTATTATTTTTTCGGGTGTGCCCCTGGCACTGAGCGGTGGCATCTTTGCCTTACTGCTGCGCGATATTCCGTTTTCGATCTCTGCGGCTGTTGGTTTTATCGCACTCTCGGGCATTGCTGTGCTCAATGGCCTGGTGATGGTCGCCTTCATTCGTGATTTACGTGTGCACGGGCAAGCTTTGCAGGATGCAATCATTGAAGGTGCGCTGACACGCTTGCGCCCGGTATTAATGACAGCACTGGTCGCTGCGCTTGGTTTTATTCCAATGGCTCTGAACACGGGTATTGGCTCTGAGGTTCAGCGACCGCTTGCCACGGTGGTGATTGGCGGCATTATTTCGTCAACACTGCTAACGTTATTGGTCTTGCCTGCTCTTTACCGCTTAGTGCATGCGAAAGAGCTGCGATAGCAAGCCGGTTATCTGTTGCTGATGTGCAGACAATGCGCTGGATTTTCTGTGCATCAGAACGGCTAATGCGCGGGCTGTTTATGTTAACTGACGCAGCTCGGGCTTGATTTGTGGTGTTGAAATACTAATTATTGTCAACTTCACAAACCGTGTTACAGAGCACAGCAGGTTTGCTCTCAAACAGGCAAATGGAAACCAGACCATCTTCTGCGCCAAAGAGTGTATTGTACTGTTCTGAACGTTCGCGGTGTTGCTGTGCTTTGTTTAATAACAATGTGACATCGGTGTCCAGGCTGGCGTAAACCTTGTAACCGTCAGGGCCGCCGCAGGCCCGGGCTCCAATCGCCACTGCATCACACTGAGCATTGCTGTTGCAGTGGGCGTCGCCGATTAAAATATCAATCTCATGGTATAAAGCCAGAATTTCCTGTTCAAGTTCTGTCTGACTGGCTGCCGGATCGGTTTGAGCTATTGCATAGTCATGGCGGCTATTGTATTCAACGTTTACCGCTTTATTGCTGCTGGCGATATTGATAACCAGATAATGTTTATTATTGATATTTTCTGGTGCCAGATCACAGAGGCCGGGGTCGGCAGTAAAGACTTTGCTGAGTGTGACAAGAATTGCATTTTCATTTTCTTCAACGGATGTGAGCTCAAGGTTTCCGCAGCCATCGAGATCGGATAAAACAGCCACCAGCATCTCTGATGTGAAGTCGGGACTGGGTACATCGCCCGTCATCGAGGGGATGAGGGATATAAAGCCGGATAATACAGTTGTGTTTTTAATAACATGCTGTTGCGGCTCCTGAATATCGCTTTGAGTACCACTGGCAACGATTGAATAGGCAACGGATTCATCATCCTGATTAACGGCTATCTCAATATCACAAGCGGTTAAAGAAATAACGAATAAGAGCGATAAAAAAACTGCGGTGAACCGGCTGTAAGCCTGCATTGTATAATCCCTTAAAGTTTAACGGCCTTAATGGCTCGGTGGACTGGTGTTTTAAAGCTGCGCGATATGATGAACCAGGCCGTTTAAGTTTACTCAAGGCCCGGTTAGCGTTCAATAGCGATTGTACAAAGACAACAGATTAAGCGATTGAAGGCGTCTGTGCCGATAAGCCGTATTTTTGTAAATGCTTTAGCTGCCGAACGACTGGAGATCAGCGCTTAAATTATGCTGCGCTAACGGCCGTGTTAAAACCGATGCAAACAAAAATAGCCTGCGAGCATAAAGCCGCTGATAAAAAAGTTATGGCTTTGCTGTTAGCCTGCCGCTTCAATTTAATGTTGCCTGACTATCAGTCGAGCGATTTAATAAAGCTGGTTTAAACGCCAAATAAATATCGTTTTTTATCTGGCGTTGGGCGTTTAAAAAAACTTACGTTTGTTTCAGCGCTTTGGCGTGATAGGCAATGTGCTCACCGATAAAGCTGGCGATAAAATGATAGCTATGATCATAACCGTCCTGCATGCGCAGTGTTAATGCCTGGCCTGATTTTTCGCAGGCCGCTTTAAAGTTTTCGGGCAGCAGTTGTTGCTGCTCATAAAATTCATCGGCTGTTCCCTGGTCTATGAGAATGTCGCTCACTTTTGCACCGGCCTCGATTAAAGCGGTGGCATCGTATGCTTTCCATTGGTTTGCATCATCACCCAGGTAGGCGGTAAAACAGGCCTGGCCCCAGTCACAGTTGACGGGGTTGCAGATCGGTGAAAACGCTGAGACCGAACGATAGGCCTGTGGGTTTTTGAGCGCACAAATCAACGCGCCGTGGCCACCCATGGAATGACCGGATACCGATTTAACGCCGGCTATCAGCGGCAGGCTGGCTTCGACTAATGCCGGCAGTTCAGTGTTGATGTAGTCATACATGTGATAATGGCTGGACCAGGGTGGCTGGCTGGCATTGAGGTAGAAGCCTGCGCCTTTGCCAAGGTCATAACGCTCTGCTTCGTCGGCAACGTCATCACCGCGAGGGCTGGTATCGGGAAAAATAATGGCGATGCCGTGTTCGGCAGCATAACGTTGTGCGCCGGCTTTTACGCGGGCGTTATCATCCGTGCAGGTGAGGCCTGAGAGCCAGTATAAAGCCGGCACATTCGCTGTTTTTGCCTGGGGCGGTAAATAAACGGAAAAGGTCATTTTACAGTGGCACGCTGTTGAGTCGTGCGTATACCGGTTCAGGTAACCGCCAAATTCTTTGATGCTTTCAATACATTGCATGTTAAGCCTTTCCTTAAAAAATGATCACGGAGCGTATGCTCTCGCCGCTGTGCATTAAATCGAAGGCGCGGTTGATATCATCGAGTGGCATGGTGTGTGTGACCAGGCTGTCGAGCTCTATCTCACCGGCCATGTAACGCTCGACATAACCGGGCAATTCAGTGCGGCCTTTGACACCACCAAATGCGGTGCCTTTCCAGGTGCGGCCCACCACAAGATTAAACGGCCGTGTCTGAATCACCTGACCGCTGCCGGCTACACCGATCACGGTTGAAACCCCCCAGCCCATGTGAGTGCACTCTAAGGCATCGCGCATGACGTGAACGTTGCCGATACATTCAAAGGAATAATCCGGGCCGCCGTTATAAGTGTCCTGCATGTACTCTACAAACGAGCCGTCAATCTCATTCGGGTTAACAAAATCAGTGGCACCCAGTTGCTTGGCAAACTCAAACTTGTCCGGGTTAATGTCGATGGCAATGATGCGCTCGGCACCCGCCATGACCGCACCCTGCACGCAGGACAGGCCGATGCCGCCGAGGCCGAATACCGCTACAGTAGAACCGGCTTCCACTTTAGCGGTGTTTAAAACCGCGCCGATACCCGTGGTGACACCACAGCCTAATAGACAGACTTTATCCAGTGGCGCGGCTTTATTGATTTTGGCCAGTGCAATTTCCGGCACCACCGTGTACTCAGAAAAAGTAGAGCAGCCCATGTAGTGAAAAATGTCTTTGCCGTTTTTAGAAAAACGGCGGCTGCCGTCAGGCATATAACCTGTCCACACGGTGGACGCAATCGACTGGCAGAGATTGGTTTTTGGGGATTTGCAATATTCACATTCACCGCATTCGGCAATGTATAAAGGAATAACATGATCGCCGACCTGCAAGTTTTTAACGCCAGGCCCCAGTTCAACCACTTCGCAGCCGCCTTCATGGCCTAAGATAGCCGGGAACACACCCTCGGGATCATCGCCTGAAAGCGTAAAGGCATCGGTATGGCAAACACCACTGGCGATGACTTTGAGCAAGACTTCGCCGTATTTTGGCCCCATTACTTCAACTTCTTCAATCTCAAGGGGCTTTTTAGCTTCCCAGGCAACGGCGGCTCTTGCTTTCATGGTGGTATTCTCTTGTTTGTTGGTGGATAACACGGAAGTAAATGATGACTATGGTAGACAATATGGCGCTTCAGTGCCAGCGCTAACTGCAATCGTCTGGCTGTAATCGTCTGTCTCTTGAGCAGATAAAGCGATTGTGCCGCACTGTTTACGTATGTTTGTTAGACAGCTTTAAGCAGCCCAGGCCTGAGGCTTGATATTCGCTCAGCTGTCTTTGTGTAACGGCGCATCAAAGACGGGTGCAGACAAAAACAGTGGCGGCATAGAAATAATGCTGAACAGCATCTGCCGCGGAAGAAAAATTTAAATATTTATGCGCAAACAGCTGATCTCAAAATAAGCAGCAGATGAGAGTTTAAGTCTTGGATGAATTGAGCCACTGATAATGCTTTATATAAGAATGCCTGAAAAATATAAGACTGACAGGGAATAGCGAGGTTATTACTATCAAACTAAGCAGGTGTGAGTTTATCTCTAAATGCGGTGCCAGGAACTGCAAAAGTAATATTGTAATGAAACCAAAAAGAAAAGAATAGTTTGGTAAATTATTGTAAATGGATAATACGGCAGAGTGCGGGTCTTGCTTGATAAACTGGCTGATAAGCAGTCTGGATAGTGTCATAAACAAGCCATAAGATATGCCGGTAATCATGCTGAGGGTGGCGATAAATAGAAAGTTATCAAACGGCTTGTAAATGAATAATAACAGGTCAATACAGTTGATTATGCTCATGATGATGACGGTTCTGGGAGCATAATTGATAACATTATTGTTAGCATAGAATTTTGAAAATAAAAGGATTGATGCTGACCCTGCGATACAGGTCAGCGCAAGTATTATTCCGACAGATTTTTCTGGGTTGTTTATGGTGTAGTAATCGCTGATGAAATACATTAAAAGAGCAGAAAAAATGCCATAGGCAGAGAAAACAATGGCAGCATACAGCAGAAATGATTTTTGATATGACGTTATTCTTGTGCAAGAAGTTGAACGGACAGGGGTATTTTCTTTGCTGTTCAAATTATATGGGATTTTACCCCATGCAATGAATAAACATACGAAGAGAGTCGTCACAAAAACAGTACTATTTAGTAAACTACTTTGATGATAAAAACCCAGATAAAGTGATGCGGCTACAATCGCTAATAGCTGAAATAATGAACTGCTGTTTGAGTGTGTGAAAATATGACCTTTGGCCGTGTTTTTAACAAAATTGATATCAAGAAAGTGCAGGATTATATTTGTAAGAAATTTGAGTAAAATAAACGCTATTACATACGGTAGCCAGTGTGATAACAGGAACAGTCCTGAAGTTAGAACACTACAGATAAGAAAAATAAATAAAGAGAAGTACCTTAAATTAAATGATGCATCTTTAACCTTTTCAGCAACGAAAATACCGAGTATTGATACAAAAGATGCAAAAATTAGTAAGACGGCCAAATAGCTTGTCTTTTGTTCCGGGTAATACTCTAAAAAGAAAAACTGAGGTATTAGGTTAAGGCTTGAGAACGAAAGCGCGTATATAGGAAAGAATATTAAATTTCTCTGCCAAATGTCATGTGATGTAATCATTTAAGCCGGACTCAAATTGTATGTATTAACAAATACATCAGCGGGGAAGAGTATATTACGTTATCAATGCGATCGAGTACGCCGCCATGGCCAGGCAGAATGTCAGAATAATCTTTTATCTTAAGACTTCGTTTTACTTTTGAAAATATCAGATCTCCCGCATTACTTGCTATGCTAAATAACGGTAATATCACGATTGCAATAAGCCACCATGACTGAGTCATTGACTGGATATATAACTTATTAAGCAGGAGTGCCAAAGCGACACCTAGGACTGAAAATAACAAACCCTCAGCCGTTTTGTTCGGGCTTGTAGCTGGAAATATCTTATAGCTGCCGAAATATTTTCCGCCGAAATAAGCAAAAATGTCACTAAACTGCAATATGATAATCAGGCTGATGATGGCATGAGGGTTTTGCGTTAACAGGTTGGCAAAAAAGCTGATGCCGACTGGAATAAAAAAAATCAGGTTGACATGTTTCAGTGAATTAACAGTCTGATTGCTGGCAAACAGAAGGTATAAACCGTACAGCATAAATATCACAATCGTAGTGTAGATAATTTCAGCATGCAGAGAACGCATAGAATAATATAATAGTATGCCGCTAAGAATCGACAAAAACCAAAAGATTATGTTCTGTTTTGTGGCCTTATAAAATTCCCAGCATGAGTAACTCAGCAGTGCCAGAGAAAATATGTTTTTAATAAGGTCAGGGCTGATTAATACGCCGCATAGTAAGTGCAGGAGAATCAGTAATGTGACAGTGCGTATTTTCAGTGAGTTAATATCTCTTAGATAACTTATTGCTAAGATTATCATGCTGAACGTTAAAAATAACAGGTAGAATTTCTGAATCATGGTTTTCAGTTGCTCAGTTAAATAACGGGTTTATTATTATAATATTGGTAAATTATTGACCATTTTATCAACATTGCCTTGCATCGAGTTGATAAAATCAACTGTTTCTGACGATGCGTTTTCTTTATTTAATAATATGTAAATGCAGCTGGCAGCAAATAAGCTGATGTCATGCTGTTCAGCCATGTGCTGGATTTCATGATTCTGTTCATTGTTTATGTTCATAGTTGCTTGTTTCTGACTGCAATACTGCGACTTTAAATCAGCGAGCCGCTGTTGGAAATATTCTATGCGTTCTTTTGCATTTAGTGGTTTCAGTTCTTCTGGCTGTATTGATTTTCCATAAAGGTATGTCTGCTTAGTCAGCTGATAAGGCAGCTCGAACTTCACGCCTTTGTCAGTTTCTGGCAATCCATTTAAAAAAAGCACAGGAATGACTGGTGTTTTGTTTTCTACAGCCTGATCAAGTATAAATGAACTCATCTGTCCGATTCCCTGGTTTTCATACTGTTCACGCGTTCCGCCAGCATGTACAAATAATGATTTTTTGCTGTTTTTCGAATTCTTTATGAACTGCTTTACAATATCAATCAGCTGGTCAGGTGATTGACGATTGAAATAAAGGATATCTAGAGGGTTTTTGTCCTGATATAAATCCTGTGCTAATTTCTGTATCTTTCCGAGCCAGTGTTCAGAATTCTCAGCTTTTGATATGGTGGATAAGCGCTCACCTTTAATTGCGTAAGTTTGCGCGGCAAACAAAAACGATTCGATAGCTACCTGATGGTTGGCCAAATAGATGGCGTTTCCTGTGTTATTAAAATCATCAATATCTTCGAACATTATAACATCAACAAATTTTTCATAGAGTCCTACGATAAGGTCATTGAACAGGTTTTCCCTGAAGCCTCTTTCAGTCATCAATGAAGCAATATCAATTGTTTTAGTTTCAAACTCAACTGCAGCTATCGCTCTGGCAGAGCTCAAATCAAGACCTGTTGACCTGTTATTAATGATGATGCCAAAATTCTGCTCAAGGTAGTCTGCGTTTTTATAAAGGCCATAATTGAGACTGACCGTGGCAGGGTGACATTTTTTCTGCGATGCAATGTATTCTTTTAGCAAAATCGCTCTGGTTTTATCTTTTAAAGAAAGTTCGTCAGGCAATGAGTATATGGCTTCTAGTGTGCCCGATAACCAGTCAGTAGATTGAATGTCATCAAATTCTAGCGAGAAACTTTTCCCGCAAGGGGACTTTCTAAGTACCTTTTGTTCGGCTAATGGTATTTTCCTGACAATAAAATCATAGCGTTGCTCTGTTGTCATGGCTTTGGTTATGCCTTTAGACACGAGAACCTGTGTAAGAACAAAATAACCGATTACTCTGTCTGCATTGTAAATCCATACTGCAATTTTAATATACCGGTTGTTGATGACTTCGATGAAACGTGATTCTGTCTTTAATATATTTTCTGTAACTAAGGATTCCAGCAGTGTAAGGTCGTGCATCTGACAGGGGTATGCAATCAAATCTGTGTTTAACTGAGGGTACCATTGCGACAGGTTTGAGTTAGGTATTGACTGAATAACACTATCTAATATTGCAAAACCCGAAATGTCATGCTGCATCTCTTGTGAAAGTGTTTTTATCTCTGCACGCGAGCCATTACTGCCAATTTCCAGTTTGTTAAGTAGTTGAAAACTTTTCCCATGGAAGAACTCATGATTATCATAGGGTAATGAACTGGCTTTAATATCTTTCAGTTCGCTTGCTTCAGGAAATCTAATCGGGCTTGATTTATCCAGAAACCTGTAGCTGCCTGTGCCGCAGATAAGCGCTTCAGTAGTGCTGTCAAATACAGACCTGTGTTGCTGGTTTTTTGAGACTGTAAATTCAAAGTTATGCTGTGATGTCTCGGTCGTCTTTATCTCTCCCTCAATTTCATAATAAGAAGAATCTGAGTCTGGATTGACAACGGTCTGAAAATCCATCCAGGTTTTAATTTCAATATTGTCAAAATGAATGCCGTGTCGGTCAAGATTGCATTCAGTTGCACTGCATGCCAGTTCAATTAAATAGGTAAAAGGTAATGATGGGCGGCAGTAAGTCGGGCAGTGGTCAAGCACCCAGGGCGATGTTACTGAATCAATCTTCCAGTGGCTGTATTTGACTCTGTCACTTGCTGCACTGTTTTTTAGCCGCATTCCTATCTTAGGTAGTTCATAGATTTTTAAGCCATCAACCCAGAGCTTCGCCCTGGCCCATAGCAGGTAACTGTTTTTATCATCAGTTTCTTCTGTTACTTCTATGTCTACGCTAATCAGTTCTTTTTCCGGTGTCACCTGTCCGCGATAATGCCATTCAATGGCTTCACCAATGATGATAGGCTCAAACTGCATGCCACTTTGACAGTACTCAGGATGTCGCTTGAGCATATATAACTGCATTAACTGCAGTATTGCCTCGACACCCAGCGAGCCTGGTTGTACCGGGTCCTGAAAAAAGTGTGCTTTAAAGAACCAGTCTTTTGGGTTCACGTCTTTTTCGCAACGCATGTAACCCTTTTTATTTTCACCGCCTTCCTGGTCAAAATACACTATACGGTCCAGCATCAAAAGTTTTGATTTTGGTAAGCTCGGTCCGGTTCTATTGAAATATTCAAGCGGGTGTGATGTGAGTGTGATGTCAATATTTGACGCTTGCTCATAAAGCAACTGATCTGTTTGACTTATCTTCAGGCCTCTCTGATTCGCCATTGACTCTAGCGGGAAGAAACCAAATGCTGTTTCATAGGAGTATGCCAGTTTATCATTTGCGAAGGTTTCAACTTTGAAACGATTTATAATCAGGCTGGCCGTCCTTGAGGCTGAGACCATATTTACCTTTGTGGTAAAGGTATAGTCGGCCTGAGGTAATTCGATATGCTGAATGGCATTAAAACCATCAAGATTTCTGTATAAAAGTTCTTCACCTGCGATTTCACTGTCTCTGCAAAATGAATCTAACCAGCCACAAGGTTGCAGAGCAATTTCCATCAGCACGCAATAGGGCATGCTGTTGCTGCCGTTTTCTTTAAAGAACCACTGGTCTTTTGATACCGTGTATTCTGCTGTCACCGAGGGCTGATTATAAGGGTTACCGAACTCCGCTTTGAGTTCAGTTATCCTACTCATAAAGTGATAGGGTGGTCCGGGCAGGCGGGATGAGCGTATGCCATCGTCATAAATTTGATAACAGTCACCAAATGCATTGCTCGGTTTTCCCAGTGCGCAGTTAAGTAATGACTGGTAATCAAACTTAAAACCGTTGTATTCGACACAGTTTTCAAGCTTTGTATCGGTTGTGTTTAGTAGATATTCGGATAACGGCCAGTCAGGAACCAGTTCGACGCCCAGGCGTTCACACAAAAATGCTTTGCGTCCATCGACTGTGCATAATACGTGCGCGTATAAGGTGGGGTGGGGATCGAGAATAATGTCATCTATAAAGAGTTCATAAATCAGTTCTTCAGATTGCGGCGTCACCTGGCCCCGGCAGTCAAACTTATAATTACTGTTTGTTGCGGGTTGAAAACGCCAGCCATCGGATTTCAGAGTGTAACCCAGTGCAATCAAATAAAATGACATCATCTGAATACAGCCTTCAGCCATTAAAGTGCCTGGCATACAGGGATCATTTTTAAAGTGGCCTTCAAAGTACCAGTCGTCCGGGCTGATTCTGCTTGTAGCTTTTAAATAACCTCTTCCTGCCGGTCCACCCTCAGAATTTATTTCAGTAATCTCCTGTATAAAGTTCATCTTTTCTGTGGCGGTCGTGGGTGTGCGGGTATGGGTTTGTGTCCAGAAAAAATCTTCTCCAAAACAGCCGACAAAATCACCGTTCAGGTATTTTTTTATTTGCAGCGGGCTGTAGGCTGTGCTGCTAAGTGCCACAGGCGGGGCCGGTATTGCTGTCGTCGTGTACGATGCATTATCAGCATGCCATAGTACGCCAGACGCTTCTGATAGTTCTTCATGGCTAAAAAAGCCAGCCTGACCATTTCTGACCTGAATGCGTTTAATACCATTGATATAACAGTCGTAATGGAAAAAGAAGAGTCGAACATCACCGCTTTGTGCATGCCCGTCAACACAGATTTTATATTGCAATGTGTCGCCAACTTTTGGCAAATCACCAAAGATTTCAAGCTCGCAACCGAGTAGTCGGTATGCGCGTTTGCCTTTGTTTTTAAAATCAACACCTAAATAGGAGATAAGTAGCAGGTCAGCCTGGCCGGCTTCAATAAATATGCCGGCTGGCATGTAACCATGATGCGTATACCAGCTTGTTGCTGTTACATCCGTTTCAGTCCAGATCGTTCCTTTTTGCATTGATTTAGCAACGGCATCGATGCCTGTCACCCGATCACACAGCAGTAAAGGCGGTTCGGGCATACGAACCTGAATTGCATAGTCATCCTGTGCTTCGAACGCTTTGCCTAAAACAGAAGATATTTTTGATGAAGATAATATTTCAAGTTGATGGCGGCTGAATGCAGGGCCAGAAGGATTGTAGTCATAGCTGTTTGCTGAAGTGCTTTCAATTACTTCAGGTTTTGGCTTGTTTATTTTGACTGTGCTATCTGCCTGTGCATGCTCTTCTGTTAGCGCGGTACTGATAATGTTTTGTATAGGATTATTGCTGTTATGTTTTATCTGCACAGCAGCAGAGGCTGCCGTACTATTTACAGGCTGAGGTTTAATTAAGGTGTGTATCTGTTTTTCTAAATTGTGGTTATATATCTGGAAATTTTCTAACTGTGTTTGCAGGTATTCAGTATGAATCTGTGTCTGTTGTTCCATAATATGTCGTAAAAGGGAATGACGACTGTCAGCTAGCAGGTTGTTATGCTGCTGTGTTTCCCTGCTTTCGAGTTGGATTTTGGCAGAAGTATTAAAGCTGGCGTTCAGGTTTCTGAGTTTGGGAGCAGGTGGCATAGTGCGACTATTTAATGCGGCTGTCGTATTACTGTTACCTTGGTTTTTTTGCTGGATAGCGTCTGTTACATCGGCGCTGTCATGAATCGGCCTGAGCGTGTCTTGTGTGACGGCACTACTGAATTTAATATCGGGTTTTCGTATATCAAAACCGAGTTTAGATATTTTATTGTTGTTTTTCAATTTAAAGTTCTCGAGTGAGATTGTTTGACCCGAACACCAAAGCTCAATTGTGTTTTTATAGAGCGTATTGCAGGCGTTTTTTGAAAATTCATCCATTGGCAGTATTAAAGTATTTTTAAGTTCGTGTTCGCTTAAGATATCTTTAATCGAACGGCATAAAGAGTCTCGTGGACCATGTTCGATAAAGATACGCACGCCACTGTCATATACTTGCCGGACAATCTTCGGAAAATCGATTGTCTGTGCTGCCTGTCCAGTCAGTGCTTCTGCAATTTTTTCAGAATCGGGACTGTACTGACCAGCAAAATAGCTTGAATATAAGCGTACTGGGGCATGTGTTTTTACGTCGCGGCTATGAATTTTTTTCCAG